>NC_013892.1:2716391-3018212 GCF_000027225.1 Xenorhabdus bovienii SS-2004 | reverse complement strand
GTAAAGCCGCTCAAATGCCTCCATCGCTATGGAGACTCCACTTTTCCTTGTTGCGTCACTGCTGGTATAAAATCCAACCCTTAACTTTTTTACTTTTTTTGCTGACGGTTTATTAGTCATAATCTATAACCAGTATACCTATGTGTTTCAGTCTCTTTGAAAAATTATAGGCATCCATTTGATTGTATATTTACCTGAAAAATATATTAAACACATAAAAACAGTTGAACGCAAATTTAAACTACCAAGCTACATACAGTTCAAATGCTCCACAATTACCCCAAAATGTATGGCGCGCCACACTAAATCACCTCCACTAATCTGTTGATCAGAAAATGCTTAATCTGTGAGATTATGGACATAATTAATTCTCTTAGAGATCAACTAGAAGTTATTATTTAAATTCTAAACAGTATCTTTTGTTATATTATTGGTGGGTGATTTGCATGATTGATATGAACCCGCAGAAAGTTGCGGGTTTAATTGTTAGCTCAGAATTAAGCTGCTCTGACTATGTAATTGAATGCTATGTTGCGGGGGCGGGTTACGCCTAGGTATCTTTTATCTATACTCCAGGTTCCACTTTTATCTGCTGTTACTGCTTTGCCACGCAATTTGATCACCTCTGTGTCTGGAATATCCCAATTTAAATCCTTCCTCTCATCAAGTGAAAAATTAACGATACGATCAGGCGGATTGTACACTTCTTGAACTAAATAAGAACCTTCCTGCCAAGATAAAACATTGCGATTAGAATCCGCGCCACGCTCATCATCCCAACCACGGATAAATTCACCTCTTAAATCAGGTAATCTGCCGGATGGATAGGCAAGGGCGAGTTTTGGGTATTTTACTGTATCAAATACTTCACCATTGCATTTAAGCCAACCGTCTGGTGGGATTTCTGATGGCCAAGGAACAGGAACACCAATAGGTATCACTGTATAACCAAGGTCTTCATAAGATTGCTGCTCTAATGTAGTATCTTTTAATTCTGATATATCAGGCTTCTTATCTTGCATATTTATTCCCTCATTTAATCAACAATAAGCATTGCTAAATAACATGAAGGCGGGTTACTTCTCCGCCAGTGAACATCCCTAAAATAGGTTCATCAATACTGGAGAATGCGTTTTGACTAAGCTCGTTTTAACGATTAGGTGAGTGGCATATTTTGATGGCAGGATGACATAAAATAACAAACGGGGGATCAATAAAATCTGTTCCTCTACTGATAAAATTTGGTGTGATAGAGACAATATTCACCGACCTTCAAACCCCAAATTACCCACTTGTACAATCCCCCACACAACCCCAATCAATTCATTCAACTATAAGCATTGGTTACTATATTCGGGCTGTTACAGCGGACGGAAGTTCAATCCTGCATTGCTTCCAATAACTTATAAATATAAGGAAATAGTATGTCTGACGTTATTAATCCCGAAATGAATTTGGAAGATTATATGCTGGTTTTTGATCTTAATTCAGCGACTGGTGAACTTGATGATGGTACTCAAGGCTGGGGATATATGAGTGGCAAGGCATCGGATGGTCCACGCGGATTCTTTGGTACTTTAAGAGTAATACAGAACAAAATAGATATTAAAAATATATCCAATTTCTATTGGAATTCGCCTAATTTTTTGTCGTTGTCGTTGTCGTTGTCGTTGTCGTTGTCGTTTAGAATACCCTCTGATAAGAGGCAAGGTGAGCCAAATAGCGTTCCCCCCTTATTTCAGGGCAATTTTTATGTCACTGTTGATAATGTAACCTATGATCTTGGCGCTCCTTATGATTCTTATGAAAAAATCGGCAAGCGTATATACAATGCGCGTTATAATAGTGAGGACGCGCTAAAATTAAGCACTATATTGAAACAAACAGGCCAAACCAAGCGCTTCTATTGCAACTGGCGTTAACCCTACCTTACATTTAGATTCAAGGCTGCGCAATGCGTGGCCTTCCTCCCAATCCATTGATATCCTTTATTTCCGTCAGAAAACCGAAATTCCTGTCCTTAGAGATAATTAAGAAAAATCAACAAGTTATCTAAAAGTGGGGATTTCTCACCTTTTAATTCAATCCTTCCGTTTCAAACGGAATCCAGACCGCATTCTCCCTTTGTTTCCTCAAAACCACATTCAATTTCCCAGCGGCAACCTGCCACCTGATCCAGGGGTTTCAGAGCCGCCTGGTCTCTGCGCGCATACACGATATAGTAAGCCCGTTCCTGTTTTTCATCCCGGCTGCGACGAACCAGCAGATAATGGCCATATTCCCGTTCTTTCTCACTGAGTTGTAAACGCCAGAGCGGCACCCGAATCCAGTCATACTGACGTTCGCCTTTCGCTCCCCACCCCGCCGAATGGGTTTCCCATCGCTGAGGTGTCAGATTGTCTACAATCTTGTCCGCTCTGACAAAAGTTGGCCCTTGCCACCACAACGGTTCATTTTTGGGGATCGCCAGCACAAACGGTTGATATCGGGATTCCAGCCAGCAACGCAGGCGGCGATCCTGACCATAAATGGCATCTGCCGTCACCCAGCGGCAGAGCACGCCGGCCTCGAATGCGCGTTCCAGCATCTGCCGGGCGAGTTGGGGTTTAGTGGCAAAGGGGACGGCGTCAGGAATGCCGGCAGCTTCACAGCGGGGCCGGTCATCCGTCCATTGTCTGGGCAGGTATAACGCCCGGTCAATAAAGGCATGACCGCCCTGACCGGCATAACAGAGAAAGACGCCTGTTTGACTGTTTTCGACGCGACCGGCGGTGCCACTGTATTGACGTTGCACACCGGCAGAATGCGTGCCTTTTTTGATAAAGCCGGTTTCATCCACAATGAGCACCCCGTGTTCATCCCCCAAATGCTCTGTGACATAGTCGCGCAAAATATCGCGGGCGATATCAACATCCCAGTGGGCGCGCTCCAGCAGATGCTGAACCCCATCAGGCGTACGTTCGCCTATCCATTCCGCCAGTTGCCAGCCATTTTTACGCTCAACGTCACTGAGCAGTCCCCGGAGATAAGCGAGGCTGCGTTGCTGTGGGGCGTGATGGTGAAACAACGGAGCCAGACGGGTATGGAGTGAGAGCAGTTCCTGTTCCCAGGCGTGAGTCGGTAAGTGCATTGAACACCTCCCCGTATTTCAGGAAAAAATGTCAGGCGTTATCATGCCACAATGAAGCATACGACTGTAGTACTAGGTGTACGCCAAAAAATTGACTACAGCAGCCAATTCCCAATACTATGGCCAATAGGGCAAGATAAGTTGCGTTTTGGTCGTGACTATCCAGATATTCTACTCGCCTTTGAAGCGATAGAAGCAGGGAATATTGCTAAAGGTGTTGTACATCTCGCCAATCACGAACAAATCAATATATTACAACCCACAATGTATAGTGATTCTGATTTAGTATTTGCATTAAATGGCAACCAGTTCGCCTATGTCACAAATATTTTGCCTTCTAGTGTAACACAACCTGTTGAGCTAACATTGGCCAGCCAGTGCAAACGTATCGATAATAAAAGAACTATTACGTTTAGCGACTATAACCCTATAGCTGATTTATCAGATGTAAAGCAACGTATGCCTTTTGTTTTAAAGGCAGCAGATCGTTTTGATGAACTGCTACGTGGCAGTAAACGATCTTTGATCGGAGAGTCTCTACAAGATATTGCGTCATGGGGAGGTGTAAAATGAGCCTCTTACAGCGTATAGACTGGCGGCACAGTGGTTTAATCTTCGTGTTATTCGTCATTCTAGGACTGGCAGGTATCTATATCTACCAAGTCTTTTATTCTCGCGAACCTGAGATAGCCCTGATGATCGGCGAACCTTATGAGGCGATGCGACAGCGTTCCAGTGCCGCTATTGATCCCGACCTTCCAGGTAAAATTTGGCATAATATCCCAAAAACAGATGCACGTTTACGCTTTATCGACCCGAAATATGGATTTGTCACGCCTACTGCCCGATTCTTTACTATTTTGTATGATGATGGAATCATCACTAGTGTACGCATGTCGCCACAAATAGAGCCATTACTCTACGAGGATGCGATCAAGATTGTGTTGGATTTACAAGATCAGTGGCGCAAAGCGGGTTGGATACCTACTCGTACCAGGGAGTACCCACCCTTGGTTAATACACCAGAATTACATGATAGCCTTCGCAAGATGAAAAACCCAGGAACAACCTATTGGCAAGCTGGTGAGCAGTATCAAATCATGATGGACGTAGGGCGTTTCAAAGATGATAGGCATCCTGATGAAGAACGCTATTTGATCACATTGGTGATTTCCAAGCCATGGTAAGCAAGCGATAACGCAAAATTACATGGGCGTGAGAATATTATTTTCTCACGCCCACTATTATTCAGGATATTACTTCAGGATGAGATATAAAATGAGTCTATTACAACGAATAGACCAACGACACAGTGGTTTATCAGAAAGAGGCAGAAGATACCGTCGCACCCGGTGGTAAACTGATTGCAGATCCCATAGAACGGAACAAACGTATTAATCAGGCTTATGCTAGATGCTGTCGTCATGATATGCATGAACAGATACAAGCTAATAATGATGCCGACCGACGCGTGCGCAAGTGAGCTAGAAAACACAATGGATAATCCATTTTACTTTCTTCATCCAAAGCTGAAGGCGCAAGCAGAAAATAAAGTTGAGGATTTTGCTCAAGCTGTGGAAGAAGCAAGGCAAGCCAGTAAAAACAATAGATTATCAATATCTTCCTATGTACCCGGCCTTCAGGGAATATCAAGTTTGTCACAGTATTCATTCAACTATGTGTATGAAAAGATGGCACTGGGAAATACGACGCTATTTTTGGATGTATACCAGCTTCATGCTTTCTGCAAGCAACGTGGATTGGAAGACCTCAAAACTTGCCTAAATTTACGCCAAGATATCTACGGTAATAGCCAATTTCCAATATTGTGGCCAATAGGACAAAATAATTTGAAGTTTGGCCTTCCCTATGACGATATTCTACTCGCTTTTGAGGCGATAGAAGCAGGAAATATTGCTCAAGGTGTTGTACATCTCGCCTATCACGAGCAAATCAATATATTGCAAACCACAATGTACAGTGACGAGCAATTAATAGTGTTCTTGTGGGGTAACCAATTCTCCTATGTCACAGGCTTTTTACCTGATAATGTGGCACAACCTGTTGAGTTAACGTTGGCTAGTCAATGCCAATTCATTGATAATGAAAGAACTATCAAATTTAGCGATGATGTGGCTAATCTTGCCGATGCAGATCAGCGTATGCCTTTCGTACTTAATGCAGCGGAGCGTTTTGATGAATTGCTGCGTGGTAGAGACCGGCATTTGATTGAAAAATCTTTACAAGATATTGAGGCAGGGAGAGGTGTAAAATGAATCTCTTACAGCGTATAGACTGGCGGCACGGTGGCTTAATCTTCGTGTTATTCGTCATTCTAGGGCTGGCAGGTATCTACATTTACCAAATCTTTTATTCTCATGAACCTGAGATAGCCCTAATGATTGGTGAACCTTACGAAGATATGCGACAACGTTCCAGTGCTGCTATTAATCCCGCTCTTCCAGGTAAAATTTGGTATAACGTTCCAAAAATGGACGCACGCTTACGTTTTACCGATCCAAAATATGGATTTATGACACCAGCTGCCCGGTTTTTTGTTGTTAAGTATAATAATGGAATAATCGAGAGTGTACGCATATCTCCACAAATTGAGCCATTACTCTTCGATGATGTGATCAAAATTGTACTAGATTTACAAAATCAGTGGCGTAAAGCAGGTTGGATACCTGTTTATGATAGGACGTTCCCACCTCTGGCTAATACGCCAGAATTGCGAACCCAACTTCGCAGTTTAAAATGTTCTGAAACAACCTACTGGAGAGCTGGTGATCAATATCAAATTATGATGAATTTGGGATGCTTTAACGACAAGAAACATCCTGATGAAGAACGATTTATGATCACGATGGATATTGCCAAGGCGCGATAACCAAGCAAGAACAGATGCCGGAAACGCTATCACCAACGCAAACACCGCGAACCAAAGTGCGGCCAATGCAAATCAGAATGCTAATTCTCGTCTGGAGAAGAACCAGAACGGCGCAGACATTCCGAACAAACCGGAGTTTGTTAATAATCTCGGATTACGGGATACGGTGGATAATTATAGGCTTTCTTCCAACTAAGTTGTTGTGAATGATTGTGATAATATCTTTCGATTCTGTGTGTCTCTGGAGTTTTTGTCATGAAACTAAGCTCTTTTACGGAAATAATATTACCGAGTAATTATCACGTTCAAGATTTTTTGGCCTTTCATCACAGAGATGAAAAGGGTGCTTCTGAAATAGTGCAACAAAGTCGAATGAAAAAGGGAATTATTTGGCACGGAAATCCGGCTTTACTGACTGTATCTATTAATAAACACCGGGCGCAGATTCAGCTTGAGGTTGATGGTGATGACGCACATCAATCCGAGGAGGCTTTATCCATGCTAGCTTCACATATGCTGGGATTGTTGCAGCCTGTTGAAGAATTTGAATCTATGTATCAAGCTGATCCGGTTATTGGCGAGTTGGTTACCAGACAGGCGGGGTTACGAATTTATCAGTCAGCAACACCTTTTGAGGCACTTAGTTGGGCAATCATTGGTCAGCAAATTAGCTTAAGTGCGGCAATTTCTATCCGTAGGCGATTTATTCAGGCTATTGGCGTTAAACATTCTTCAGGATTGTTGTGTCATCCGACTCATGAGCAAATAATTCAGTGTTCAGAACACGATCTACGCCAATGTGGTTTTTCTGTCAGTAAAGCCAATGCGTTGCTGAATGTTAGCCAATTAATTGATTCGGGTGAGTTGAAATTAGCCATAATAGAAGGTGGAATTAAACGGCTTACGGATAATCTGCTCGCCATTAAAGGAATTGGTATGTGGACAATCAATTACGCTTTGTCGCGCGGATTTAATTATTTAAATGGTTCACTACATGGCGATGTAGCTGTAAGGCGCAACCTCCAATATTTACTCAGGCAGGAAGACAAGGTCAACGCTGAGCAAACAGAAGCATGGCTGTCAGGGTTTTCTCCTTGGAAGGCTCTTGTGGCTGCACATTTATGGAGGCAGCAGTCCAGTAGTGGGTATTGATGGGGAGACATTAATACCACTCTAATCCTTTGTAAGGTGTTTTACGCAATGTATTAAGGCAACTTGCAAGGGAACCAACATGGACGGGCTCCAAGTTGATGTTCGTCAGTGGCGAGAAGATAAATTGATTCTCCCTCACCAGCGGACATGGGGAGTAGACTCTAACAGGTTTATATAGAAATTGAGATTATGCTCAAGATTTGAGGTTGCTAGTGTCAGATGGTTAAGGCCTGTCAACATGGATAGTTGTCCTTTAATTTTCATTCATTGAGAGGTTTTGTCTATGTTATTTTTTTCACCATTTGAAGATTTAGCCCAACAACTTTTGCCTATTGCAGTAGAAGGTGATTATGGCGCTCATGATATTGCCCATTTGCATCGAGTATGGCGAAACGCGAAGAGAATTTGTGAGGTTGAATCTGGAAATTTACAGTGGGTATTGGCCGCAGTTTTATTACACGATTGCGTCAGTGTTGAAAAAAATGATCCCAATCGACATCTTGCTTCTCATATGGCCGCAGAAAAAGCCGCATTGATACTGAAAAATTTAGGGTGGGGTGGAGAAGATATCGCTGCTGTCTGCCATGCCATTGAAGCTCATAGTTTCTCAGCCGGTTTAACTCCCAGAACATTGGAAGCCAAAATTGTACAAGATGCTGATCGATTGGATTCCATTGGAATGGTTGGTGTTGCTCGTTGTTTTTACATTGCCGGTCGTATGGGTTCCGCACTGTATAATTTTCACGATCCTCTGGCAAAACACCGTGAATATAATGACTCTGCCTATACGCTCGATCATTTTTATACCAAGATATTGAAAATAGAATCTGGCTTTCAAACGGAAACGGGTAGACAAATGGCTCGTGAAAGGACAGAACGCATGGAACACTTTCTTGAGGCTTTTTTGAATGAAATTCAGGTCACATAAGCAAATTGAGATGAGTGAATCAATATTAATGACTAACAGTTATAATTAGCGAGATTTTCATAAGTAAGAGAACTTGTAGTGACAGAAATATATAGTGATGAATACTGGATGCGGCGGGCAATGGAGCTGGCAATGCAGGCACAATCTCAGGACGAAATTCCCGTCGGGGCTGTGCTGGTTGCCAATAATAAAATTATTGCAGAAGGCTATAATCATCCGATTACCGAGCATGATCCCACTGCCCACGCAGAAATCATTGCTCTGCGGCGTGGTGGCATCGAATTGCAGAATTACCGTTTGTTGAATACAACCCTATACGTCACTCTGGAACCCTGTGTTATGTGTGCAGGCGCGATGGTGCATAGCCGGATACAGCGGCTGGTATATGGTGCAAGTGATATGAAAACCGGCGCAGCCGGGTCATTGATTGATATCCTACGGCATCCGGGCATGAATCATCAGATTGAAATCACGGCTGGCGTACTGGCGCAAGAATGTGCCACGATGTTGAGTACGTTCTTTAAACAACGCAGAGAACAGCATAAGGCATTAAAAAAACTAAAAATACAACAGCAGGAAACGCTATAGTCGGTTCTTGCTAAGGAACTTTTTGAGATTACGTCGGTGTTTTGACTTCCGGCGTTTTTTCATTAACCACGGCTTTATTTCCTTCCCTATCTGAAAGAGGCACGATGATCTTATCAATCGGTGTTTCATATTCTGCTTTCTTGCTGTGTTTATCTTTTGCTCGCAAGTACCCTTCCAGACTCTGGTAATAACGCCGAATGTTTTCGACATAGCGATATGCTTCATGTCCGCGGGCATAGCCATATGTTGTGTTGGTATAGAATTTTTTCTTGCTTAACAGATCAAGGCGAGATTTGATATCCAGCCAACGGTCAGGATTACCTTTTTGTTCTGCCGTGAGTTTCCGGACATCGAGAATATGCCCATAACCCATGTTATAAGCAGCTAGGGCGAACCAGATACGTTCATCTTCAGGAATGGTTTTCGGCAACCGCTCCATCAGATAATGCAGATAAACCATACCCCCTTTTACACTTTCCTCCGGATCAAGTCGATCACTGATCTTGACCCATTCTGCGGTCGGGCGAGTAAGCATCATCATACCGCGAACACCTGTGGGTGAAGTTGCCTGCGGGTTCCAATGTGACTCTTGCCATGCGATGGCTGCAACTAATTGCCAGTCAAGTGAGCCAGCGTATTTCTCAAAAATAGGCTGATATATCGGTAATGTGCTATTGATAGCGCGAATGAATGAAATAGTATCAAAATAATCGAATTGGTAGATATGGCTGAAATACTTTTCTTCCAGCTGTGGTATCACATCGTTTTCTGACATCTGATTGAAAAAATCGAGCATAGCAGAGTAAAGGGTATAGTCATCACTGCGCTTCAAATACCAAGTCAGAGGACGTTCCCCATTTACTTCAAAAGCAAGGGCCAAATTAGGATGAATACGCTGTTGCAGAGAAAAACTGATCGAATCGCTGATCGTATAGTTAATTTTGCCTTCGGACACCTGCTCAAGTAGTTCTAGTGTGTTATCGCGTGATGTATCTTCCCAAGTTAAATTGGGATAAGACTCTTCTTTATATTTTTTGAGTTCTCTGGCATGGGCAGATCCTTCAGTGACAACCAGTGTGCCGTTTAAATCGCCAAACGTGCGTGGGCGGGGTGTATCTTTGCGGTAAATCAGTTGCTGTGAGACTGAATAATAGGCAGGGCCAATGCGTGCCTGGTCTAACCGCTCCTCATTATAAATAAGGCCAGCAGCGAGAAAATCTGCGTTATCGTTGTTTAAGTCATCAAAAATCTGGTTAATATTAGTGCGAAAATGAATGACAAGTTTTACGCCTAGATATTCAGCAAACCGTTTGGCTAATTCATAGTCAAACCCCGTTGCTTCATTTTTGCTGTTCGCAGAAATCAGAGGGGAGCTGATGGTACTAATCCGAAGCTCTCCCCGTGCCAGAATCCTGTTTATCTGCTCCTGCTGTTTGTTGGGCCAACTGATATTACGGCCAATGATTGCAGCAGAGAGGAGCGCGATAATGACGATGACAAAATAATTTATCTTGATATTGCTCAAATAGTTATCTCTCGTCAGTGCGGTAGGTTCCGTAAGAAATGTGAAATATAGAATGGTTAAATTTCCAGTAATTGAGCATTTTGCGTAACAAAACTGGGATGTGCAACCTTATTGAATCAATTTTTAAATTCTACTAATTGTATTATTCGATTGAATAACAGTCACGCAAACGGTTTCGTCAAAGGAAACATTCCTCTATAATGTCGGCGTTTCCCCCTGTGGCATCAGTCAGGCTTTGCTTCTAAGATGAGAGAACCTATTACTATGGAAATTCTGCGTGGATCGCCCGCTTTATCAGCGTTTCGTATTACTAAGCTCCTTTCCCAGTGCCAAGATCAGCAGCTTCCCGTTACAGAGATTTATGCGGAATATGTGCATTTTGCAGAAATTAATTCGCCTATCACAGGAGATGAGCGGGAGAAATTAAATCGGTTATTAAAATATGGCCCCTCTTTGGATGAACATGACCCTAAAGGTCAACTATTGCTGGTGACTCCTCGTCCGGGCACGATATCTCCCTGGTCATCGAAAGCGACAGAGATTGTGCACAATTGTGGTCTGAAACAGATTACCCGCTTGGAAAGGGGGATTGCCTATTATATCCAGAGTGATGAAATGAGCGATGGGCAGTGGCAGGAGCTGTCTGCATTACTGCATGATCGAATGATGGAAAGTGTGTTCACTCAATCTGAACAGGCTGAAGCCCTGTTTTCTCACCAACAGCCTGCACCACTGAAACAGATCGATATCTTGCAGTCAGGGCGTGCTGCATTGGAATCAGCCAATATTGAATTGGGATTGGCTTTGGCAGCAGACGAAATTGATTATCTGGTGAGAGCCTTTCAGACATTAGGCCGCAACCCGACTGATGTTGAACTCTACATGTTTGCGCAGGCGAACTCTGAGCATTGCCGCCACAAAATTTTCAATGCGGATTGGGTGATTGATGGTCAGGAACAACCTAATTCACTGTTCAAGATGATCAAAAACACGTTTGAACAGACGCCGGATTATGTTTTCTCTGCTTATAAAGACAATGCCGCCGTGATGGAAGGTTCGCAGATTGGGCGCTTTTTCCCTCATCCTGAAAGTGGTGTGTATGATTACCACCAGGAACCCGCCCACATATTGATGAAAGTTGAAACACATAACCATCCAACCGCCATTTCTCCTTGGCCCGGTGCGGCAACGGGATCAGGCGGGGAAATTCGGGATGAAGGGGCAACAGGGCGAGGTGCAAAACCCAAGGCCGGATTGGTTGGTTTTTCGGTATCTAATCTGAAAATTCCCGGATTTGAACAACCGTGGGAAGAAGATTTCGGTAAGCCTGATCGGATTGTCAGTGCGCTGGATATCATGCTGGAAGGCCCGTTGGGAGGTGCCGCATTCAACAATGAATTTGGGCGTCCAGCGTTGCTAGGGTATTTCAGAACTTATGAAGAAAAGGTGAATTCCCATAATGGCGCAGAATTGCGTGGTTATCACAAGCCCATCATGCTGGCGGGAGGGATCGGGAATATCCGTGAAGAACATATCCAGAAAGGCGATATTTCTATTGGCGCGAAGCTGATCGTACTGGGTGGCCCAAGCATGAATATCGGTTTGGGTGGCGGTGCTGCTTCCTCAATGACATCAGGCCAATCTGATGCAGAGCTGGATTTTGCATCAGTGCAGCGTGACAACGCAGAAATGGAACGACGTTGTCAGGAAGTGATCGATAGTTGTTGGCAATTAGGGGATAAAAATCCGATTTTGTTCATTCATGATGTGGGTGCGGGTGGGTTGTCAAATGCAATGCCTGAGTTAGTCAGCGATGGCGGCCGGGGTGGTCGCTTTGAGTTGCGCAACATTCTCAATGATGAACCGGGAATGAGTCCATTGCAGGTATGGTGTAATGAATCTCAGGAACGTTATGTCATGGCAGTGGCACCAGAACAACTTGTACAGTTTGAGGAAATCTGCCGTCGTGAACGTGCTCCGTACGCAGTGATTGGAGAGGCGACGGAAGAACGTCATTTGCTACTGAATGACAATCATTTTGATAATCAACCTATCAATATGCCGCTGGATGTTTTACTCGGCAAGACGCCAAAGATGCTGAAAAATGTGATGACCCTGAAAGCGCAGGGTCATAGTTTAGAACGCAGAGATATTGATTTAGCTGAAGCAGTAAAACGAGTCTTGCACTTACCGGCAGTGGCAGAGAAAACATTCCTGATTACGATTGGCGATCGTTCAATTACTGGGATGGTTGCTCGTGACCAAATGATTGGCCCGTGGCAAATTCCAGTGGCGGATTGCGCTGTTACTACGGCCAGTTTGGACAGCTATTATGGTGAAGCGATGTCAATAGGTGAACGCGCGCCTATCGCTCTATTGAATTTTGCAGCATCAGCGCGTATGGCGGTCGGGGAAGCGCTGACCAATATCGCCTCTGCCTATGTACAAGATCTGAAACGGGTGAAGTTATCGGCTAACTGGATGTCAGCATCAGGCCATGCCGGGGAAGATGCCGGATTATATGCTGCGGTCAAAGCAGTGGGCGAAGAACTGTGTCCGGCGCTGGGATTAACGATTCCTGTCGGCAAAGATTCCATGTCGATGAAAACTTGCTGGAACCAAAACGGTGAAGAACGTGAAATGGCCGCACCGCTTTCATTGGTTATCACTGCATTTGCACGGGTGGAGGATGTTCGTTGTACCGTGACACCAGAGTTATCTACCGATGATGATAACGCACTGCTACTGATTGATCTGGGGCAAGGGCAAAATGCGTTGGGAGGAACAGCACTGGCGCAAGTTTATCGTCAGCTTGGTGACAAAACCGCAGATGTTCGCAGTACTGAGCAACTCGCAGGTTTCTTTAATGCGATTCAGCAATTAATTTCAGAACAAAAGCTGCTGGCCTATCACGATCGCTCTGATGGTGGCTTGTTGGTGACACTGGCAGAAATGGCTTTTGCGGGTCATTGTGGACTGCGTGCCGATATCAGTGCATTCGATGAAGATATTTTGGCAGCACTGTTTAGTGAAGAATTGGGCGCAGTGATTCAAATTCGTCAGACCGACAGAGAACAGGTTGAAAAACTGCTGGCTGATTATGGACTGAGAGAATGCGTACACTATTTGGGGCTGGCTCAGGCGGGAGAGGATTTCGTGATCTCCAGCAACGATATGGATGTCTATCGCCAAAATCGCAGCACATTGCGCTTATGGTGGGCGGAAACGACGTGGCAGATGCAGCGCTTGCGTGACAACCCAGAGTGTGCTGACCAAGAACATCAGACGAAACAGAATGTGAACGATCCCGGCTTGAATGTAAAGTTAACCTTCGATCCGGCAGAAGATATTGCTGCTTGTTATATTTCGAAACAAGTGCGGCCGAGAGTTGCAGTATTGCGCGAACAAGGTGTGAACTCTCATGTCGAAATGGCGGCGGCATTCCATCGTGCTGGTTTTGACGCTGTGGACGTTCACATGAGTGACTTGCTGAGTGGGCGGATTACGCTGGATCAATTCCAGACACTGGTTGCCTGTGGCGGCTTCTCATACGGTGATGTACTGGGTGCGGGCGAAGGTTGGGCAAAGTCTATTCTGTTTAATTCACAGGTACGGGATGATTTTGCGAACTTTTTCGCAAGACCGGATACTTTAGCCCTTGGCGTGTGTAACGGCTGCCAGATGATCTCCAACTTACATGAATTGATTCCGGGCACTGAGCACTGGCCGCGTTTTGTACGTAATCGTTCAGAACGCTATGAAGCACGTTTCAGTTTAGTGGAAGTGGCAGATAGTCCTTCACTATTTTTGCAAGGAATGACGGGTTCCCGTTTGCCAATTGCGGTTGCTCATGGTGAAGGGCAGGTTGAATTCAGGAATAGCCAGAGCTTGGCTGAACTGGAAAAACACCAGCAGGTTGCATTACGTTTTGTTGATAACTACGGTCTGGCGACAGAAAACTATCCTGCTAACCCGAATGGCTCTGTGAACGGTATTACTGCGGTGACTAGCCTTGATGGACGAGTGACGGCGATGATGCCGCATCCTGAAAGGGTATTCCGTACTGTCAGCCATTCTTGGCATCCCAAAGAGTGGGGGGAAGACGGCCCATGGATGCGTATTTTCCGTAATGCGCGCAGGCAGTTAGGTTAATTTCTTTCGTTATCATTCTCCCTTTATATAAGTCCCTGAAGATTTATTAGGGTCTTAAGTTAAAAACCACAAAACCCGCGTAAAACGGGTTTTGTGGTTTAGCAATGAGGAGTGGTTGTTTACGAATGTTGCGTAAGCTCTCAAAGTTTTTGCTAAATAAAACAAAACAGTGGGGAGATAAGGGGGACTATTCCGGTGTTTTCTGCGATGCAACATACACTCTCATTGTCTCTATATCGCGACAATGGCCTCTTAATGCGTCTCAAATAAGAGACATTTAATGATTTGATTTTATTAATAAAATCATTTTATGCAGTTAAGTGTCATAAATTGGCGACAAAAATATATCGCTGATATCAAAATATATTCATCACAAAGCGGCGTATATGAATATGTTATTTTTATTTTCAATAAAATCAATAAATTAATATTTTTATTTGAATGTTGGCATGTAATATGCTTAATAGAATGTAGTTGCTCATTCACCTTTTTATGTCGGCCCACAATTAGGTGGAAATATGCCACATAAGCCTAGAATGATGCCGAAGTAAGGTGCCTACCGTCCAACTTAATGATACTCGCTTTCGGGCCTTATCAAACTACGGGCGACACGTGGAGTGAGGCACCACCTACATACTCATCAAGCAGTATGAAGGATCCTCACTGGCGGGATAGTAGATAAGATACTATCCCGCCGTCATTATTACAGGTAACTCCTATCCATTGTGTTCATGCAGGCATCCGTTTGTATATGCACCCGCATAGCTCTCAATAATCCACTATTTTCAAAAACGAGAAAAAGTAACAATAGAATTCATCATCTGGTAGGCTTTTTTCTCCGCCTCATGTCGGTTAGCATCAATGTAATTACAGGTTATGAGATGATTTCTTTGAATAAATGGCGTTTATTTCCCCGTTCATTGCGCCAATTGGTGTTAATGGCTTTCTGGCTGGTGTTATTGCCACTCTTAGTACTGGCTTATCAGGCTTATCAAAGTCTTGATCAACTCAGTACACAAGCTGCCGAAATTAACCGCACGACTTTGGCAGATGCCCGCCGTAGCGAAGCGATGATAGGCGTAGCCCTTGAGATGGAACGGAGCTATCGCCAGTATTGTGTATTGGGGGATGTCAGGCTTGAAAAGCTCTATCAACGTCAATACCGACAGTACCTCAACATGCTTGGCAATCAGATGATGATGCTGGCTAATAAGGAATATACCCAGCGGTTTAATCAATTACTGTCCGGTCTTACCAAAATTTCCTGTAGTAATGGCATGCCAGAACCGGTGGCAAACAAGCGGCTTGAACAATTTTCCACAGCCAATAATCTCCTGGTGCAAGAAACCCGTAACATCATCTTTATTCGTGGTGAGCAACTACAAAAAGATATTGCAGACAAAGGGCAGTTATTTGGCTGGCAGAGCCTAATCTTATTCCTGCTGAGCGCTTTTTTGATCACCCTTTTTACCCGTATGATTATCGGGCCAGTGAAAGGGATCGAGAATATGATTAATCGGCTGGGGGCGGGACAAACACTGGATAATCAGATTGAATCCTTTCAGGGACCCCGGGAATTGCGATCACTGGCGCAGCGTATTATCTGGCTGAGTGAACGTTTGTCTTGGCTTGAATCTCAGCGTCACGAATTTTTACGTCATATCTCCCACGAATTAAAAACGCCTCTTGCGAGTATGCGTGAAGGCACAGAATTACTGGCAGATGAAATAGCAGGGCCACTGACGGCAGATCAAAAAGAAGTGGTGAGTATTCTGGACAGCAGTAGTAAACATTTACAACGGCTCATTGAACAGTTGCTCGAATATAACCGCAGATTGGCAGATAGCTCTGTCGAGCATCAGATTGTATCTTTAAAAGAAATTGTCGATAGCGTCGTATTGTCACATCAGTTGCCAGCACGTGCAAAAAATATTAATACTGAAATTCAATTGGATACATTTTTTTGTTGGGCAGAGCCTAAACTATTAATGGGGGTGATTGATAATCTCTACTCCAATGCAGTGCACTATGGTGCTGAATCCGGTAACATCTGGATTTCCAGTCGGCAAGTAGGTAAAAATATTCAGATTGACATTGCTAATACGGGGACGCCTATCCCTGAATTAGAGAAGAGCATGATTTTTGAGCCATTTTATCAAGGAAAGCTGCAACGCAAAGGCGCGGTCAAAGGAAGCGGTCTTGGCTTGAGTATTGCGCAAGATTGTATTAAACAGATGGGGGGAGAACTGCATCTGATAGAACCCGAATTTGCTGACGTATGTTTTCGAATTGAACTGCCATTAACCGCAGAGAATGACTAAATAATATGTATAACAGGTTTACTTACCGTTTTATGATGAAGACGGAGCAGCAGAATATTGTGATTCAACCGATGAAAAAACCTGCTGTCATGCAGCATTTTCTTGAGCGGGCTTCAGCCTTGCGTTTCCGTGTCATGATACTATTGTTTATTCCCTATTTGCTGTCAGGATGCGCTGAAACTACCGGAAATGATGAGTTATTGACAATAGCCCAAGCCATTATGCCAGAACAGCGGGTTACGGATTACCGGCTTAAGGGATGTGATGGAATATGGAATATCGTCAAACCAGCGGCAATGGAAAACGGTCTTTATTGGTTGAAGGTGATGGATTGCACGGATCGACTATCCTCGCTGGAAGCCCGCGATACTGCCAAACGTTTTACGCCGGCTGCACCGACTGATTGGGGGCACGTTTTCAAACAAAGTATCTTGATGAATCGAGCCACTCCTACGCTGATTGAACGTCGCAAAATTGTAGAAAACCTCAACCGATATAGTCCACAATTTCCGTCTGCATTGAGGCCGCTACTGCAATTGTGGCGGGAACAGCAATATTTGAAAATTAACCTTGCAGAAGAAAGGTTGAAATTCCAGCGATTGCAGTTTGATAGTGACAGTAAAATTGATCGACTGAAAGAAATACGGGCACGTTTGGAGCATGATCTTCGTTCAATTTCCCGCAAGCTGGAAAATTTGACTGATATTGAACGCCAGCTTTCCTCGCGCAAACAAGATCAGAGCAGTGTTGCCACATTGGGTGAAACAGAGCATTTAAGCAATGTAGAAGCCTCTGAGCAATTAAAACCGGAAGCTAAGCCGGAAATGCACCAGAAAACCGAATCAGAAGCCAATCTCCCAGAAGAAAAAGGAGTTGAATAATAATGACTGTGCGCAATCCCGCCCGTCTTCTTTTAGTTGACGATGATCCAGGCTTACTAAAACTATTGGGAATGCGTCTGACCAGCGAAGGGTTTCGTGTCACGACGGCAGAGAGTGGTCATGAAGCGTTGCGTCTATTGGCGAAAGAAAAAGTGGATTTAGTCATCAGTGACTTACGCATGGATGAGATGGATGGCATGGCATTGTTTGCGGAAATCCAGAAGCAGCATCCCGGTATGCCAGTGATTATTCTGACGGCTCACGGTTCTATTCCCGATGCTGTTGCGGCGACACAGCAAGGTGTATTTAGTTTCTTGACTAAACCCGTTGATCGTGACGCTCTTTATAAAGCCATTGATGCTGCGTTGGAACTGTCAAAACCGGCCATAGATGGGCAGTGGTGCGAACAGATTGTAACGCGAAGCCCCTTGATGCTGCGTTTGCTGGAACAGGCAAAAATGGTCGCTCAATCAGATGTCAGCGTCCTGATTAATGGACAAAGCGGAACGGGTAAAGAAGTGTTGGCTCAAGCTATCCATCGGGTAAGCCCCAGAGTGAAGAAACCTTTTATTGCGATCAACTGTGGCGCTTTGCCTGAACAATTGCTGGAGTCTGAATTATTCGGCCACGCCAAAGGCGCATTTACTGGTGCGGTCAGCAGTCGGGAAGGGCTGTTTCTGGCGGCGCAGGGAGGAACATTATTCCTTGATGAAATCGGTGATATGCCTTTGGCACTGCAAGTCAAACTATTGAGAGTTTTACAGGAACGCAAAGTTCGCCCATTGGGGAGTAACCGTGATATAGACATCGATGTCAGAATTATTTCCGCCACTCACCGTGACTTACCCAAGGCGATGCAGCGTAATGAATTCCGCGAAGATCTCTACTATCGACTGAACGTCGTCAACATGAAAATTCCTGCCCTGAACGAACGGGCTGAAGATATTCCTTTATTGGCTAATCACCTGTTACGTGCATCTGCCAAACGCCATAAACCTTTTGTCCGCAGTTTTTCGACTAATGCGATGAAATGTCTGATGGCAGCGAGCTGGCCGGGCAATGTACGTCAGTTGGTCAACGTTATCGAGCAGTGTGTCGCACTGACGACTGCACCGGTGATTAGTGATGCACTGGTCATGCAGGCGCTGGAAGGGGAAAACACGGCATTGCCGACATTTGTGGAGGCTCGTGGGCAATTTGAGTTGCACTACCTGCGTAAATTGCTGCAAATGACCAAAGGCAACGTCACCCATGCTGCCCGTATGGCAGGACGTAACCGGACGGAGTTTTATAAATTGCTGGCTCGTCACGAATTGGATGCCAACGATTTTAAGGAATAACTTTTCTGCCACTCCAGAAGTTCTTACACTGGATATAAATTATATAGAGATACACTGTCTTGATAAGACAGAGAGATGAATTATGGCCCAGGAGAGCCGCAATCTATGAGTCGTACTCTTAATATCGTTCTTGCCCAGCTAAATTGGCTGGTGGGAGACATCGAAGGTAACAGCGAACGTATGTTGCAGACAGTACAGGAACAGCAGAAAAAAGGTGCTGATCTGGTTATGTTTTCTGAATTGGCGCTGTCGGGCTATTTTCCTGAAGATCTACTGTTTCGTGCTGATCTGCATCAACGTTGCCGTGAACAATTGGTACGTTTGCAGGAGGCAAGCTCTCAGGTCGCTATTCTGGTTGGTCATCCGTGGCAACAGGACGGTAAGACTTACAACGCACTTTCTCTGTTTTGGAAAGGCGAAATTATTGCCCGTTATTTCAAACAATTACTGCCTAACTATGGCGTTTTTGATGAAGATCGTTATTTCAAAGCGGGTGATCAAAGCTGTGTTGTACCATTCAAAGGCTATAATCTCGGTTTATTAATCTGCGAAGATTTGTGGTTTGATGCGCCGATTGACGCGTTGAAACAAGCAGGATCGGATATCATTCTTTCCCTTAACGCTTCGCCTTATAACCGGGAAAAACCGAATATTCGCAGCACATTGATTCAATCGCACTGTCAGCGAACTCAATTGCCGATCATCTATCTCAATCAGGTGGGGGGACAAGATCAGCTAATCTTTGACGGTTGCTCGAAAGTCTTTGATGCAAATGGCAAAATTACCCATCGGATGGCGGCTTTTGAAGAACAGATTGAGCAGTGCCGTTTCAATGAGATGAATATTGAGCCAATGGCAAATTTGATCCCTCAATTGTCGCCGCTTGCGCAAATCTACAAGGCACTAGTGCTTTCTGTTCGTGATTATGTGCATAAAAATGGTTTTAAAGGTGCATTACTGGGCTTATCAGGCGGAATTGACTCTGGCCTGACACTGGCGATTGCGGTGGATGCCTTGGGTAAAGATCACGTACAGGCAGTGATGATGCCATTCCGCTATACCTCCGAAATGAGCATTCATGATGCCAGAGAACAAGCGGAATTACTGGGTGTTGAATTTGATGTGGTATCCATTGAACCGATGTTTGATGCGTTTATGGCGCAACTCGAACCGATGTTTGCGGGGACAGAAAAAGACACGACAGAGGAGAATTTGCAGGCACGTTGCCGCGCAGTCATTCTGATGGCGATGTCGAACAAACGCCGCCGTCTGGTACTGACAACCAGTAACAAGAGTGAATCGGCGGTAGGGTACTCGACCCTGTATGGCGATATGGCGGGTGGCTTTAATGCATTGAAAGACGTACCTAAAACTATGGTATTTGCGTTGTCGAAATACCGTAATACAGTATCTCCTGCCATTCCTCAACGTGTGATTGATCGACCACCATCCGCAGAACTGGCACCTGATCAACTTGATCAGGATAGTTTGCCGCCATATGACATGTTGGACGCTATTCTTGAAGGATATGTAGAAAAAGATAAATCCGTGGCTGACTTAGTTGCTCAAGGTTTTGACGAAGCCATCGTTCGTAAGGTGATCCGGTTGGTTGATATCAACGAGTATAAACGCCGGCAGGCACCTATCGGCCCACGTATTACAGAGCGTGATTTTGGTAAAGACAGGCGCTACCCGATTACTTCTGGTTTTGGGCGTAAAAACTGGTAATAACAGGAAAACTTCATGAAAAAGATTGATGCAATTATCAAACCTTTCAAGCTGGATGATGTGCGTGAAGCGCTGGCAGAAGTGGGTATCACTGGTATGACCGTGACAGAAGTGAAGGGATTTGGTCGCCAGAAAGGGCATACTGAATTATATCGCGGTGCAGAATATATGGTGGATTTTCTGCCAAAGGTCAAAATAGAAATTGTAGTACCGGATGATATTGTTGATACCTGCGTCGAAACTATCATTCAGACTGCGCAAACGGGCAAAATCGGCGATGGTAAAATTTTCGTCTTTGATGTTGCCCGTGTTGTGCGTATTCGTACTGGTGAACAGGACGAAGAAGCGATTTAACAAAAACGGCTGAAGTGATAACGGGCGTATGTAGTAAAGATACGCCCTGAATGGTTTATCATTTAATCGAGTAATAACACAGCGTTAAAGTACTTTATGTGGGCCAAAACATTCATAATGAATATGCTGTTTATCAATGCCGATTGCCAAGAGCTGTTGGGCGATATATTGCATGAATACGACGGGGCCACAGAAATAGAATTGCATTCCTTCCTCAGTGATTGAATCTTTCACGACAGATAAATCCATGAGTCCCATATGCTGGTAATCTGCGCCTTGTTGATCTTCGTTTCTTGGCTCGCGATACCAAACTTGAGTATGTAAATTGGTCATGGATTGGGTAATCGTATTCACTTTATCTGCGAAAGCATGATAACCGCCATGCTCTGTGGCATGGAACCAATTCACTGTACCGACATGGTGTTGGTTATGCAGATGTTGCAGCATACTCATCATCGGAGTCAGCCCGACACCAGCAGAAATCAGTGTAACGGGTGTATCTGATTGGACATCAAGGAAAAAGTCACCGCGTGGTGGTGCCAGTAATATGGTATCGCCTTCCTGCACATTATCATGCATATAGTTTGATACTTTACCTTGTGCTTCACGTTTAATCGCGATTTGGTAGCTGTGGTTGTTTGGTGCTGTTGTCAGTGAATACTGACGTATTTCTCGGTTTTCAAAAACGGGAGTGTCCAGGTAGATGCCTAAATATTGCCCTGCTTTGTAATCTATGACCTTACCCCCATCAGCGGGCACAAACTCGAAGCTGGTAATAACGTCACTCTGCGGTTGCTTCTTGTTGACACGGAATTGACGTAATCCACGCCAACCGCCTTCCTCAGATTCACCTCTTTGATAAATATCTTCTTCTCGATTGATAAAGACATCTGCCAATACCTCGTAAGCCTTACCCCATGCATTCAGGACTTCATCGCCTGGATGAAACATCTCATCAAGTGTTGCCAGCAGGTGAGTGCCAACAATCTGATAATGCTCAGGCTGAATATTCAGGCTGGTATGTTTATGAGCAATTTTTTCTACGGCAGGTAATAGCGCCTGTAAATTATCGATATTGGAAGCGTAAGCACAAAGAGCATTGAAAAGCGCTTCACGCTGAGCACCGTTTAGCTGGTTGCTCATGTTGAAAATATCTTTCAATTCAGGATTGTGTTTGAACATACGTTCATAAAAATGTGCGGTCAGTTTTGGGCCGGTAGAAACGATCAGTGGGATGGTGGATTTTACGGTAGCGATAACTTGGCTATCCAACATAGGAAGCTCCTGAATTTTTCTCAAATAGCGTTGAAATTTATAACATGCATTTTAAATACAACTTATAGCTTTTGGCGCTTTTTGTAAATAGAAAAGAGAGAGGGTGTTTTGATTTATGAACATAAAACATCAACAGCCCCTAGTGAAATTTGTCACATGTGAATCAAGTGAAAATGCCAATCTATAGCAAGATCAGGGGTAAACACTCACCTCTATATCTGTGAAAAAGCGATTTGTATCACCACAAGGTCTGACTAAGGTCACAAATATCAATAACAGATTGGAAATCAGTAACCCGTATGACCAGATACCTAGTCCGGATACCTTGTTGCCATCTGCATGCAATCGTTTGCGTAAAATATCCTGTCAAGGCTATCTCATTTGATAAAAAGAGTTTACACTGTGTGACATTCTGGCCCTCAGGGGTATTTTTTTAGAGATGTAGCTGAGTCAGGAGAACCTAATGTTAAAGCGTGAAATGAATATTGCGAATTACGATCCCCAACTGTGGCAAGCGATGGAACAAGAAGTTCGTCGTCAGGAAGAACACATTGAACTGATTGCTTCTGAAAACTACACCAGCCCAAGAGTTATGCAGGCTCAAGGATCTCAACTCACCAACAAGTATGCGGAAGGCTATCCGGGTAAACGTTACTACGGTGGCTGCGAATATGTTGATGTGGTTGAACAGCTTGCAATTGACCGTGCAAAAGAACTGTTTGGTGCAGATTATGCCAACGTCCAGCCACACTCCGGCTCTCAGGCAAATGCGGCAGTATACATGGCTCTGTTGAAACCAGGCGACACCGTTTTAGGAATGAATCTGGCTCATGGTGGTCATCTTACTCACGGTTCTCCAGTTAACTTCTCCGGTAAACTCTATAATGTAGTCCCTTATGGTATTGATGAGAGTGGCAAAATCGATTACAACGATATCCGTTCTCAGGCACAGAAACATCAGCCAAAAATGATCATCGGCGGCTTCTCTGCCTACTCCGGTGTTGTTGATTGGGCGAAGATGCGTGAAATTGCCGATGAAATCGGGGCTTATCTGTTTGTTGACATGGCTCACGTTGCTGGCCTGATCGCAGCAGGTGTTTATCCAAACCCTGTTCCTCATGCTCATATCGTCACAACGACAACGCATAAAACACTGGCTGGCCCACGTGGCGGCCTGATTTTAGCGAAAGGCGGCGATGAAGAACTGTACAAAAAATTGAACTCTTCTGTTTTCCCAGGTGGCCAGGGTGGCCCGCTGATGCATGTTATCGCGGGCAAGGCGGTTGCACTGAAAGAAGCGATGGAACCTGAATTCAAAATATATCAGCAGCAAGTGGCTAAAAATGCCAAAGCAATGGTCGATGTATTTTTAGAGCGCGGTTATAAAGTCGTTTCGGGTGGGACTGAAAACCATCTGTTCCTGCTGGATCTGGTGGATAAGGAGATTACGGGTAAAGACGCTGACGCTGCATTAGGGCGCGCTAATATTACCGTTAACAAAAACAGCGTTCCTAACGATCCTCGCAGTCCCTTTGTGACTTCTGGTATCCGCATTGGTACTCCTGCAATCACCCGACGAGGATTCAAGGAAGCAGAAACTTGCGAACTGGCTGGCTGGATGTGTGATGTGCTGGATAACATCAATGATGAAGCGATCATTGAAAACGTTAAACAAAAAGTTTTGGCAATCTGCGCTAAATACCCGGTTTACGCATAATTTAGAATAAAAATATTACTAATACTAAGCCCGACTCATAACATTAGTTTTGAGCGGGTTTTTTTACATTTGAAAAATGGGGGATTTGATGGTTGTTCCATCGACATTTTGGCTGGGGTTAAGTTATTTCACTTACTTTTTTTCTTTTGGCATCTTTTTGCCATTTTGGGCGGTCTGGTTGAAAGGTGAGGGAATTGAACCAGCCATTATCGGAATATTGTTGGGAGTAGGCTTAGTTGCCCGTTTCCTCGGTAGTATGTTTATTGCACCTACAGTTAAAGATCCTTCGAAATTAATCACTGCATTGCGATTACTGTCCCTATTGGCACTGCTCTTTGCTATTGGTTTTACATTTGGTAGCCATTGGGCATGGATTTTCTTTGTCATGATAGGTTTCAATCTGTTCTTTTCGCCACTGGTTCCCTTATCGGACGCCTTGGCGGGAACGTGGCAAAAACAGTTTACTTTTGATTATGGCAAGGTACGGGTCTGGGGGTCGATTGCCTTTATTATCAGTTCTTCGCTAACAGGTATATTGATGTCTTCCAATGGCATCAACTTTTCAATCAGCAATTTAGAATTGAGTCTTTCTTTTGACAGAATAAATAATTGGGTTGGAAGCAATTTGTTTGGCCATCACCATATCATTCTTGCCTTCTTGATTTTCAGCCTTTCTGTCATGTTGCTGGGTATGATGTTAAAACCATCCATTATGCCTGCGGGTAAGATCAAAGCCGTAAATACTCATATGGTATCGTTTAAAGAACTGCTGTCTGAGAAGTCTGTATGGCAGTTTTTATTGTGTGTCACCTTATTACAGGGAGCACATGCAGGTTATTACAGCTTCGGTTCCATTTATTGGGAAAATGCAGGCTATTCTTCAGCAACCATCGGTTATCTCTGGTCGCTGGGCGTTGTGACAGAAGTCATTATTTTTACTTTCAGTAAGCAGTTGTTCCGTCGTTGGAATGCCCGTAACTTACTGTTGCTCTCTGCTATTTGTGGCGTTCTTCGTTGGGGACTGATGGGCATATCAACTGAATTGCCAGTGCTGATCATCATTCAGCTCCTGCATTGCGGAACTTTCACAGTTTGCCACTTGGCGGCTATGCGTTTTATTGGTGCCAGAAAAGAAAATGAAATTATTCGATTGCAGGCAATTTACTCCGGGTTGGCGATGGGGGGAGGTATTGCCGTGATGAGTGTGATTGCTGGATTCTTATACGAATATATGCAAAGTGGCATCTATTGGGTGATGGCGTTAGTGGCATTTCCGGCGCTTTTCCTAAGGCCTAAAGTAGAAGCACGAGTGCACTCATTACCTAAATAACAACAAAAAAGGGCACCAGATGGTGCCCTGAAAATAATATTGCTCAAATAGTCATTATTGTAATAATAAAAATCAGCGCTTTAATGCTTCGCTTAATTCTTCACGCATTTCAGACAACATGTCTTTAACGATACGTGGGCTACCTGCAACGATATTACCGGAGTTGATATAATTGTGACCCCCGACAAAGTCGGTAACGATGCAACCTGATTCACGTACCAGCAATTCGCCGCCCATAAAATCCCAAGGCTTCAGACCAATCTCGAAGAAACCATCAACACGCCCGGCGGCAACATACGCCATATCCAGAGCAGCAGAACCAGTGCGACGGAAGTCTGCACAGCGGTCAAATAATTTGCCCAGGATTTTAATATAAGGGGTAGTGTGCTGTTTTGCCTTGAATGGGAAACCAGTGGCAAGGATCGTGCCATCCAGATCACGGGCATTGGTGCCACGCAGACGATAACCATTCAATTGTGCGCCTTGGCCACGGGCTGAGCTGAACAGTTCATTGCGCATTGGATCATAAACTACAGCCACTTCGGTACGGCCTTTGATGCGCACAGCAATGGAAACAGCAAAATGGGGAAGACGTTTAATAAAGTTGGTGGTGCCATCCAGTGGATCGATCACCCAGTGGAAATCGTCTTCTTCACCTAAGTGCTCACCGCTTTCTTCAGTGATAATGGTGTGCTTAGGGTAAGACTTACGGATAATATCGATGATCAGCCTTTCTGCTTCACGATCAACATTAGTTACAAAATCGTTGCTGCCTTTTTGGCTAGCTTCGACGGCATCAGGTGTTTCGTAGCTTTTGGCAATGTAATTGCCGGCTTTACGCGCAGCGCGTATAGCGATGGTTAGCATCGGATGCATGGGGTATCTTCCACCGGGATGTTAAAGAACGGGAAATAAATCGGGTCGTACTATAGCAGTAGTTCGGCAAAATAACTAATGCTGTGTTAAGATATTCGACTCTTATACCGAATCTAAAAGCCGTCATGTTAGAGAATATCCGCATTATTCTGGTAGAAACTTCCCACACGGGCAACATGGGGTCAGCTGCCAGGGCCATGAAAACAATGGGATTAACCAACCTTTATCTGGTGAATCCGCTCGTTCAACCTGACTCTCACTCTATTGCACTTTCAGCAGGTGCCAGTGATGTCATTGGTAATGCAACAATTGTGAATACACTGGATGAAGCATTGGCTGGATGTGAGCTCGTCATCGGAACCAGTGCCCGTTCCCGTACGCTTTCCTGGCCGATGGTTGAACCACGTGAATGTGGAGAACGCTGTATTAAGGCAGCCGGCCATTCCCCGGTTGCAGTTGTGTTTGGCCGTGAACGTGTTGGCCTGACAAATGAAGAATTACAGAAGTGTAATTACCACCTTTATATTCCGACCAACCCAGAATATGGCTCGTTAAATCTGGCAATGGCTGTTCAATTGGCCAGCTATGAGATTCGCATGGCTTATCTCGCAGTTCAGGAAAAGTCAGAACACGTGGAATCCACGGAACATGAGGTAGAATATCCCCCTGTCGAGGATATGGAACGTTTTTATCAGCACCTTGAGCAGGTATTGAATGATTCTGGTTTCATTCGCAAGGCGCATCCAGGACAAATAATGAACAAGTTAAGACGTCTTTATACCCGTGCACGTCCAGAAACTCAGGAGCTGAATATTCTGCGTGGTATACTGACTTCCATGGGAAAATGGTCTGGAAAATAACCGGAATAGCAGGAAACAGCCAGAAATCGGGTGGATAGCAGGTGAAAAAAAAGTGACAGGCAACCAAAATAATAGTTGACTAAATTAGTAGGTTAAATAGTTGACTAAAACACTCAGGAATGCCACAATTTCACTCATATTTCACCATGGAGTTTTTGTTATGAGACTGACATCAAAAGGACGTTATGCGGTAACAGCCATGCTAGATGTGGCGTTGCATTCACAAGAAGGGCCGGTGCCATTAGCCGACATTTCTGAGCGTCAGGGAATCTCCCTTTCCTATCTTGAGCAATTGTTTTCCCGCCTGCGTAAAAATGGTTTGGTTTCTAGTGTCCGTGGTCCAGGTGGCGGCTATTTGCTGGGCAGAAATGCCGGTAATATTTTCGTTGCCGAAGTGATTTCTGCTGTTGATGAATCTGTTGATGCAACTCGCTGTCAGGGCAGGGAAGGCTGTCAAGGTGGTGATCGTTGTCTGACCCATACACTGTGGCGTGATCTCAGTGATCGCATCACGAGTTTCCTCAGCAGTATTAGTTTAGAAGAATTAGTTAAGAATCAAGAAGTCTTAGACGTTGCTGATCGTCAAGACAGCGATAAACGCCGTACACCTAACGGCAGGCCTCAAGAGACGATTAACGTTAACCTGCGTGCGTAAACTTTGCGGCAAACAGAAGTATTAAAAGTGTTTTACGGAGCATGTGAGCAATGAAATTACCCATTTATTTGGACTATTCAGCAACTACACCGGTTGATCAGCGTGTAGCTGAAAAGATGATGAACTATCTGACTATGGACGGGGTTTTCGGCAACCCTGCTTCCCGTTCACACCGTTTTGGCTGGCAGGCTGAAGAAGCGGTTGATATTGCGCGTAATCAAATTGCAGATTTGGTTGGAGCTGACCCGCGTGAAATCGTGTTGACTTCAGGTGCAACAGAATCAGATAACCTCGCGATCAAAGGTGCTGCAAAATTTTATCAGAAAAAAGGCAAGCACATTATTACCTGCAAAACTGAACATAAGGCCGTTTTGGATACTTGTCGCCAGTTAGAGCGTGAAGGTTTTGAAGTGACTTATCTTGCGCCGATGAGCAATGGCATGCTTGATCTGAAAGAACTGGAAGCCGCCATGCGCGACGATACTATTCTAGTTTCCATCATGCATGTGAACAACGAAATCGGTGTCATTCAGGATATTGTCACCATTGGTGATATTTGCCGCAGCCGTGGCATCATGTTCCACGTTGATGCAACTCAAAGCGTTGGTAAATTACCTATCGATCTCAGCAAATTGAAAGTTGACCTGATGTCTTTCTCTGCTCACAAATTATATGGGCCAATGGGCATCGGAGCACTGTATGTTCGCCGTAAACCACGCGCCCGTATTGAAGCTCAGCAGCATGGTGGCGGTCATGAGCGCGGTATGCGTTCCGGTACATTGCCTGTTCATCAGATCGTGGGGATGGGTGAAGCTTACCGCATCGCAAAAGAAGGGCTGGAAACAGAATCAGAACGTCTGCGCGGTTTGCGCCTGCGTTTGTGGAACGGTATTAAAGATATTGAAGAAGTTTACCTGAACGGTGATTTGGAACTGGGTGCACCACACATTCTGAATGTCAGCTTCAACTATGTTGAAGGTGAATCATTGATGATGTCGTTGAAAGATTTGGCTGTTTCTTCTGGCTCAGCATGTACTTCCGCGAGTCTGGAACCTTCTTATGTCCTGCGTGCGCTGGGCATGAATGATGAGCTGGCACACAGTTCTATTCGTTTCTCTTTGGGACGTTTTACCACAGAAGAAGAAATAGACTATGCAATCAAATTGATTCACAACGCGATTGGTCACCTGCGCGAGCTTTCTCCATTATGGGAAATGTTCAAGCAAGGTGTGGATATCAGCGCCATCGAGTGGTCTCATCATTAATCAAACAGTTTCAGGAGTAACGAAATGGCTTACAGCGATAAAGTAATTGATCACTACGAAAACCCACGTAATGTGGGTTCATTTGACAGTGAAGATCCTTCAGTTGGCAGTGGCATGGTTGGTGCACCTGCTTGTGGTGACGTTATGAGACTGCAAATCAAGGTCAATAACGAAGGTATCATCGAAGACGCGCGTTTTAAAACCTATGGTTGCGGCTCTGCGATTGCGTCCAGTTCTCTGGTAACAGAATGGATGAAAGGAAAATCGCTGGAACAGGCTGAGGCTATTAAAAATACAGCGATTGCCGATGAGCTGGAATTACCACCCGTGAAGATTCACTGCTCTATTCTGGCAGAAGATGCTATCAAAGCAGCGATTGCGGATTATAAAAGCAAGCGCGAAGCTAAGTAATTCTTTTAACAAGAAGACATAATTCTGGTGGATATTGATTCAATATCCACCTTTACTAGTTTTAAAAGTGAGGTGTTGTATGTCAATTTCCCTGACAGAAAGTGCAGCCCAGCGTATTTTGGCTTTTCTTGATAATCGTGGGAAAGGGGTAGGGTTGCGTTTGGGAGTGAGAACATCCGGCTGCTCTGGTATGGCATATATACTTGAATTCGCTGATACCGTTAACGAAGAAGATCAAGTTTTTGAAGACAAGGGCGTGAAAGTCATCGTTGATGGTAAAAGCATCGTTTACCTTGATGGTACTGAGTTGGATTTTGCTAAAGAAGGTCTGAACGAAGGCTTCAAATTCAATAACCCCAATGTTTCCAGCGAGTGCGGTTGTGGGGAAAGTTTTCACGTTTAACCCATTTTTTGACTGAGCACTTTACGAAATATCTGTATTTGCAAAACATGAGTAACTTATGGACTATTTTACTTTATTCGGGCTGCCTGTACGCTACGTGATTGACCGTGAACAATTGTCGATCCGTTATCGGGAATTGCAGCGTCAGTTTCACCCTGATCGTTTTGCTAACCAGCCAGAACGTGAAAAAGCGCAGGCTCTTCAGCAAGCGTCCATCATTAATGATGCTCTTTATACTCTGATACATCCCTTAAAACGTGCAGAATATATGCTGTCTCAGCAAGGGTTCAATTTGTCCGGCGAGCAGCATACCATGCAGGATACCGCGTTCCTGATGCAACAGTTGGAGTTGCGTGAAGAGCTTGATGCCATTGAGCATAGCGCGGAGCCAGAAATCGCATTGGCCGATTTTTCATCTCGCTTGAGTAAAATGATCAAAACACGCAGTGAGCAGATGGAACAGCAGCTTGATGCTGCACAATGGCTAATTGCAGCCGATACCGTCCGTAAATTACGCTTTCTGGATAAATTGCAACAGCAGGTTGAACAACTGGAAGAGCGGTTGCTGGATGATTTTTAGCTGGATAGCTTTTTAGTAAAATCGCTTTTGGCTGAATAGTTTTTATAGGGGCACACATGGCTTTATTACAAATCAGTGAACCTGGTTTATCTGCCGAACCACATCAGCGTCGTCTGGCCGTGGGGATTGATCTTGGTACAACACACTCTCTGGTTGCGACAGTTCGCAGTGGTCAGGTAGAAACCTTGGCAGACAGTGAAAACCGTCACTTACTTCCTTCCGTTGTACAATATCGCAAAGATGAAACTCAGGTCGGCTGGCAGGCGCGTCAGCAAGCGGCATCCGATCCTGTTAATACCATTATTTCCGTCAAACGCATGATGGGACGCTCTTTGGCTGACATTCAGCAGCGTTACCCAAATTTGCCATACCAGCTTCAGGCAAGTGAAAACGGGCTGCCGTTAATCAATACTGTGGCAGGTCTGGTGGATCCTATTCAGGTTTCTTCTGAAATATTAAAATCGTTGGCACAACGGGCAGAAGAAACCTTGGATGGCAAACTTGATGGTGTTGTTATCACTGTTCCGGCCTATTTTGATGATGCGCAGCGACAGGGAACAAAGGATGCTGCGCGTTTAGCAGGTCTGCACGTCCTGCGCCTTTTAAATGAACCGACTGCCGCTGCTATTGCTTATGGTCTTGATTCTGGTCAGGAAGGTATTATTGCTGTTTACGATCTTGGTGGCGGAACATTCGACGTTTCTGTTCTCCGCCTTAGCCGTGGTGTATTTGAAGTTCTGGCAACCGGTGGTGATACCGCACTGGGCGGTGACGATTTTGACCTGTTGCTGGCGAATTGGATCCGTGAACAGGCCGGGATCAGCGATAGTGACCACGGGTTACAGCGTCAACTGTTGGATGTCGCGACGCAGGCTAAAATTGCTTTGAGTGATGCAGATACGGCTGAGATCAACATTGCAGGCTGGCAGGGCAATATTACTCGTACCGAATTTAATGAGTTGATCGTATCTCTGGTCAAACGCACATTACTGGCCTGTCGTCGAGCCCTGAAAGATGCGGGTGTCACAACGGATGAAGTTTTGCAGGTAGTGATGGTCGGCGGCTCAACGCGCGTACCATTGGTACGCAGCATGGTGGGCGAATTTTTCGACCGTGAACCACTGACCTCTATCGATCCTGACAGAGTCGTTGCTGTTGGGGCAGCGATTCAGGCTGATATTCTGGTCGGTAATAAGCCTGATAGCGAAATGTTACTGCTGGATGTTATCCCGTTATCACTCGGTCTGGAGACCATGGGTGGGCTGATCGAAAAAGTCATTCCACGCAACACCACCATTCCTGTGGCAAGAGCGCAGGAGTTTACCACATTCAAAGACGGCCAAGGTGCGATGAGTATCCATGTGGTTCAGGGAGAAAGGGAGTTAGTGAATGATTGCCGTTCACTGGCTCGTTTCACGCTGCGTGGTATTCCTCCATTACCGGCTGGTGGTGCACATATTCGCGTGACTTTTCAGGTCGATGCGGATGGTTTGCTGAGTGTCAGCGCCCTGGAAAAATCCACGGGCGTTGAAGCTTCCATTCAGGTTAAACCTTCCTATGGCCTGTCTGATGCGGAAATCGCCCGAATGCTCAGAGACTCAATGACCAATGCGCAGGAAGATATTCAGGCGCGTAAACTGGCTGAACAAAAAGTAGAAGCGGCGCGGGTGCTGGAAAGTTTAACCAGCGCACTGGAAAAAGATGCCGACTTACTGAGTCAGGAAGAACAGGCTGCCATTGATGCTGCCGTAGAAGTATTAATCGAGAGCGCACAGGGAACCTCTTCTGATGCGATTGAAAGTGCAATTAAACAATTGGACAAACAAACGCAGGAGTTTGCAGCGCGTCGCATGGACACATCAATCCGCCGGGCTTTGGCGGGTCATTCTGTGGATGAGATTTAATTATGCCTAAAATTGTATTTTTACCTCATAACGAACTTTGCCCTGAAGGTGCAGTATTGGAAGCCAAAGAAGGCGAATCGATTCTGGATGTTGCACTACGCAATGGTATCGAAATTGAACATGCCTGTGAAAAATCCTGTGCGTGTACCACTTGTCACTGCATTGTCAGAGAGGGCTTTGACTCATTAAAGGAAAGCTCTGAATTGGAAGATGATATGCTGGACAAGGCATGGGGGCTGGAGCCAGAAAGCCGTTTGAGTTGTCAGGCCAAAGTCACTGATGAGGATTTGATTGTTGAAATCCCCAAATACTCCATTAACCACGCGCGCGAGCACTGATAGGAGAATGGAAAATGAAATGGGCTGACAGTCGTGACATTGGTGAAGCACTGTATGATAAATTTCCGGATTTAGACCCCAAAACGGTGCGTTTCACCGATTTGCACCAGTGGGTTTGTGAACTGGATGGTTTTGATGACGATCCTCAGAAATCCAACGAAAAAATCCTAGAAGCTATTTTGCTGGTTTGGCTAGATGAATTTGAGTAGTCAAATGAAGTGTGAAAAAAATAGCACAAGTTCACCTATCATTGCTCAATAGCTTGGCATAACCTGCATTTAATGGAAAACTGGCAATCGCCAGTTTTTTTACATTAATAAACCCTTACTGTGAAAACAGTGAAAATAAGATAAGAAGTGAGAAAAAATGACAAAGCAAGCTATATCAAAGCAAATCATGCCGATAACACTGTCTTATGAGCCAGCTAACGCTTGCTGGGGTGAAAAAGCGCTAGTTAGTTCAAGTGAGCAAGGAATTACCATCCATTTGGAGGGTAATGGTAAATCCGGAGCAATCCAACGTGCTGGACGTAAAATTAATGGGCAGGGTATCCACAACGTCGCTTTGACAGGTGAAGGTTGGGATCTGGAAAAAAGCTGGGCATTCTGGCAAGGCTTTCGTGGTTCAAAGGGGCTGCGTACCATTGAATGGCCACAATTACCTGCGGTAGACAAAAAAGAACTGGATAATAGAATCAAATTCGTTGATTGGGTGCGAGATACCATCAACATGCCGGCAGAAGAATTAGGGCCAGAGCAACTTACTCAGCGAGCGATTGACCTACTGAATGGTGTAGCGGGTGATGCCATTAGTTATCGCATCATAAAAGGCAACGATTTACGTGAGCAAGGTTATGTTGGGGTGCATACCGTTGGCCGTGGTTCTTCCCGTGATCCGGTTTTTCTGGCGTTGGATTTCAATCCGACAAAAGAGGAAAACGCACCTGTATTTGCCTGTTTGGTAGGTAAAGGCATCACCTTTGACTCAGGGGGTTACAGCCTGAAGCCGTCTAATTCCATGGATTCCATGAAATCAGACATGGGTGGCTCTGCAACATTGACGGGCGCACTGGCATTGGCGATCAGCCGGGGTTTGGAACAGCGGGTCAAATTATTTCTGTGCATCGCGGACAATATGGTGAGCAGCAATGCCTTCAAACTGGGCGACATCATTCGTTATCGCAATGGTAAAACTGTTGAGGTGATGAACACTGATGCGGAAGGGCGTTTGGTACTGGCTGATGGCTTGATTGATGCCAGTGCGGAGAAAGCACCCCTTATCATTGATGCTGCAACTTTAACCGGTGCGGCGAAAATGGCGGTAGGTAACGATTACCACTCTGTATTCAGTTTTGATGATCAATTGGCAGCAGACTTGCTGGCAGCGGCTGATGCTGAAAATGAATTGTTCTGGCGTCTGCCATTGGCTGAATTTCATCGTAGCCAACTGCCATCCAATTTTGCTGACCTGAACAATATTGCTTCACCTTCTCACTCAGCAGGCGCAAGTACAGCAGCGGCTTTCTTGTCTCATTTTGTGGAAAACTACAAAAAAGGCTGGGTACATATCGATTGTTCAGCAACTTACCGCAAATCGGCTGTTGAACAGTGGGCGGCGGGTGCAACAGGGTATGGTGTGCGCACAATTGCTAATCTATTGCTGGCTAAAGCAAAATAAACAGCGATACCCAATAGATTTAAGATTACCTTTATTCATAGTCTCCCTTAAAAAGGGAAGACTATGATTGAACCTTTCAATAGTCTTTAACTTCAATTCAAATATCACTGTTCGGAGATTTTCATGAGCTTATCAAATGGGTCTGTTGCCACCGAAATGGAGGTTCTCAGTGGAAGTCGCATTACCCTCAGTCAGCCAGAGGAACAACCAAGCCAGCTTATTGACGCCTTGAGTGGTTTATTTAAGCAGCACAAACCTGTGCGACGGGCTTTTCTGATTATGGCTCACGACAAAAATCTGGATGAGAAACCCAATCTATTAATTGGGCTAGAATTGAGTGACGCACCGATAGACAATGATATCAATGTGCTCATTCAAGAGGCAGGGGAAGTGGCCTGTGAATACCTTACGGAAGATGAATCGGTAGATTTTTGCCTGATCAATGAAAACGAAAGGGGTATTAGCCATTACCTGATTCAGCATACTCAGCCTTTCTACCAGCGAAAATTAGGAAGCTGGCTGCGCGATACCATTCCTGTTGTTAATCGGGAATAAATGCAGGAAAAATTTTGTACTAGATGAAAGTTCAGTTATTTTTTCTGTGCTTTGGTTATGCAAAATAGGAAGTATCATAATAACTATCTATAAAAAATAATATTTCTAAATATCCGGCAAACTACAAGGGTTATTGTTATGTCTCAACGTCAATCTTGGCAATGGTCGGCAAGGAAAAAGCGATATCTCGCGGTCATGCTTGCCACGTTATTTACGCTATTCGCGCTATCTGCATGCGATCAATCCGAAAGTCCTGCGAAAGAAAATACAGAAGAACGACAGACATCATTGTCTAAGAATAGTGATACTGCCAATGGTCATGCAAAATCGGCAGCTACATCGCCTGAGAACAAACAAGCTACGGCAAAAAAACAGGAACCCCAATCGTCAGCACAGCGCTATGCGGGTAAAGACGTCACGATCCTGGATGCATCAGATCTGCAATTGGATGGTGCCAGTGCGATGGTTGTGACATTTTCCGTTCCTTTAGACTCTAATCAAGATTTTTCACAGAAAATACATCTGGTTGATGTGAAATCGGGGAAATTAGAGGGTGCATGGGAACTGTCCAATAACCAGATGGAACTTAGACTCCGTCATTTACCGCCTGACCGTGAATTGCAGCTAACCGTGGACGAAGGCGTGAAGGGTATCAATGAACGCCAATTGGCAACCGCATATGAGAAAAAATTCAAGACTGCTCCAATTACACCAACTGTTGGTTTCGCCAGCAAAGGGCTGCTTTTGCCAAGCAAAGCAGCAGAAGGCCTGCCTGTTCTGGCGCTCAATGTTGACCGTGTAGATGTAAACTTTTTCCGTATAAAAGATGAGGCCCTGCCGTCATTTATTGCTGATTGGCAATACAGCAACAACATGAATTACTGGAATTCCAAAGAGTTACTGAAAGATACTGAGTTAGTCTACACTGGCCGCTTCGACCTTAATCCTACTGCTAATACCCGTGAAAAATTACTGCTGCCATTAAGTGACATCAAAGAGCTGCAAAGAGAGGGTGTTTATCTGGCAGTCATGCAGCAGGCAGGAAAATATACCTATAGTAATCCGAGCACTCTGTTTACCCTGAGTGACATTGGCGTTTCGATGCACAGCTATCTGAATAGGGTAGACGTATTCACTCAGTCATTGGAACAAGGTTCCAGTCTGAAAGGTGTTGAAATTCGTCTGCTGGATGCAAAGGGGCAACTTCTGTCAAAAGCCACGACAGATAGTGATGGACATGCCACACTGGAAAAAAATGCTAAGGCAAAATTATTGCTGGCGATCCAGGGTAGGCTAACCAGCATGATAGACCTGACATCTCCTGCACTTGATCTGTCTGAATTTGATATCGGTGGCTCACAGGGGTATAGCAAGCAATTCTTTGTATTTGGCCCAAGGGATCTGTATCGTCCCGGAGAAATGTTGATTGTCAATGGCTTATTGCGTGATGCGGATGGCCGTCCGCTTAAGCCGCAACCCGTCAAGGTTGATGTATTGAAAGCGGATAATCAGGTCGTTCGCAGTTTTGTCTGGCAACCGGAAAATGAACTGTACCAATACCGTTACCCAATTCCCCGCGAGGCTGAAACGGGGATATGGTCACTGAGATTCGATTTAGGTGATAATACCCCGCGTTATTACAAATTCCACGTCGAAGATTTCATGCCGGAACGCATGGCGTTGGAAATTAAAAGTGCATCTAATAATCAGTCACTGCTGAAGAATGAAAGTGTTAATTTCGCTATAACAGGTCGTTACTTATATGGCGCACCTGCTGCTGATAATCGCCTACAAGGGCAACTGTTCCTGCGTCCTGCCCGTGATGCAGTGGCAAAATTACCGGGATATGAATTTGGCTCTTCAAAAGAAGAGGGGTTGAGCCGAACATTGGACGAATTTGATTTCACGCTGAATGCCGAAGGAAAGGCTAATCTTTCAGTTAGTGAGGATGAATGGAAACAGGTGACATCCCCCGTGAAAGTTATCGTTCAGGCCAGTCTGCTTGAATCCGGTGGACGTCCGGTGACGCGCCGTGCTGAACAGGCGGTGTGGCCAGCCGAAAAACTGGCTGGTATACGCCCACTTTTCAATAAAAAATCTATTTACAACTACCGAACAGGACATGATGAAAACCGCTATAACGTCGATGAAAATTCACTGGCAGAATTTGACGTGGTTTATGCGGATGCCAGCGGTAAAAAATATGCCACGAATGATTTAAGAACCCGTCTGATATATGAGCGCCGGGATTATTATTGGCGTTGGTCAGACAGTACTGGCTGGGATTCAGGGTATGACCAGAAAGATTTAGTCATGGCTGATGACACTATTCAAATTGCGGAAAATGGCACAGCCAAAGTCAGTTTCCCTGTTGAATGGGGTTCTTATCGCATTGAAGTGGTGAATCCACAAAATCAGCTCGTGACCAGCCTGAATTTCTGGGCAGGTTATTCATGGCAGGATAATACCGGAGGTACAGGCGCCATTCGTCCGGATCAGGTCAAGATGTCATTAGATAAACCCGCGTATAAATCGGGTGATAAAGTGAAGTTGCACATGGTTGCGCCACAGGAAGGTAAAGGTTACTTGCTGGTGGAATCCAGTGATGGCCCACTGTGGTGGCAGGAAATTGATGTACCGGAAAAAGGTCTGGATATTGATGTGCCAATCAATCAGGAATGGGCTCGTCATGATTTGTATCTGACCGCAGTTATCGTGCGTCCAGGGGATAAATCCCGTCAGGCCACGCCGAAACGGGCGATTGGGGTATTACACTTGCCGTTGATGGATGAAGGGCGCAAATTGAATCTGACCTTGAATGCCCCTGATAAGATGCGTCCAAATCAGGATCTCACCGTTAAAATCAAAGCGACTTCTCAGCAGGGGCAAAAACTGCCTAAACAAATTTATGTCCTGCTTTCTGCCGTAGATTCTGGCGTTCTGAGCATTACTGACTTTAAAACCCCCGACCCTTATGACGCTTTCTTTGGACGTAAGCGTTACAGTGTTGATCAGTATGATGTTTATGGCCATCTGATTGAAGCCGAAGGGCGTAAGGCGAATTTGCGTTTTGGGGGAGATGGTGATGAAAATGTACTCGATAGAGGCGGTAAAAAGCCACTGACGGAAGTAAAAATCATCGCAGAACAGGCTAAACCGATTACTCTGGATGCTAATGGGGAAGGGGAAATTACCTTACCTATTCCTGATTTCAACGGTGAGCTCAGACTGATGGCTCAGGCGTGGGGGGGGGAGGAATTTGGTCACAGTGAACGCAAAATCATCGTGGCTGCTCCTGTTATTACTCAGATGTCACTGCCTCGCTTTATGGCAGGTGGTGATCAATCCCAATTGGCGCTTGATCTCACGAATCTGACCGAACAGCCGCAGGCTATTACCGTGAATTTAGAAGCGAAAGGGCTGATCAAATTACAAGACCCGATAAGCAAAAAAATCATTCTGGAGACAGGAAAGCGAACCACCATTCAAATTCCGGTCAAGGCTGATTATGGATTTGGGCAGGGAGAAGTTTTCCTGACCATTGATGGATTGAATTTGCCTGATGAAAAGCTGAAACAGTACCAAAATAGCTGGAAAATTGGCGTTCGTCCGGCGCACCCGGCCAAAACCATTCAGTTTGCAGATGTGATTCACCAAGGGCAAAACTGGCAATTACCGCAGACAGCCACTGCTGGTCTGGTACTGGATACTCTGGAGGGGCAATTATTGCTGACCAGTCGGCCACCACTGCAAATCGCACGTTATATCCGCGAATTGTATGCTTATCCCTATGGCTGTTTGGAGCAAACAGTAAGCGGGCTTTATCCATCACTCTATTCCAATGAAGCTGAGTTGAAAAAACTGGGCATCGATACGCAAACTGATGAAAAACGTCGGTCAGCCATTGATGCAGGTATTACCCATCTGCTGAGTATGCAGCGTCATGATGGTGCTTTTTCTCTATGGAACCGTAATGGTGATGAAGAGTTTTGGTTGACCGCCTATGCGACAGATTTCCTGTTCCGCGCAACTCAACAAGGTTACAGCGTTCCTGCTGATGCTCTGAAGTCGGCGAATAGTCGCCTGCTGCGCTACTTACAGGATAAAAGTGTTATTACTGATCGTTACAGTGGTTCCCGCATCGAAACACAATTTTCTGTGCAGGCCTATGCGGGTTTGGTCTTGGCAAGTCAGCAAAAAGCGCCGTTGAGCGGTCTGAGACAGCTTTATGAACGCCATCAACAGGCAGGAAATGGTTTATCTCTGGTTCAGTTGGGTATTGCACTGAAAATGATGGGGGATAATACCCGTAGTCATGAGGCAGTTCGTTTAGGGATTAATAAGGCCCGCCAATCTGGCTATGGATTAGGTGATTATGGCAGCACAATTCGTGATAACGCATTGATTGTTTCTCTACTGACGGAGAACAAAATGTTGCAGAAAGAGCGTGATGAAAAGCTGCTCGACTTATCCAATGAATTGTCAACTCGCCATTACTTCTCGACACAGGAAAGTAATTCGCTTTATCTGGCGGGGCGTTACTTGATTGACGCTTCTGAGCAATCTTGGAAAGCAGAGATTAATCAGCAAATGCCACCCCTTCACCGTGACAGTGCATTGACTGAAACATTGACAGCGAAACAGATCCTAGAAGGCATCGATATCAGTAATCGTGGTGACAGCACATTGTATTCGCGCCTGAATGTGGTGGGATATCCATTGGCCACCCCAGAACCTTCCTCAAATGTTTTGAAAATTAAGCGTACTTACCTTGACTTAGAGGGTCACTATTTCCCTACCGAGCGTATGAGAAGTGGTGAAATGGTGGTTGTGAAACTTGAGGTTAATGCGACACAGTCAGTGCCGGATGCATTAGTTGTGGATTTACTGCCGGCTGGGTTGGAAATTGAGAATCAGAATCTGGCAAGTAGCAGTGCTAGCCTGAGCGAAAGTGCTACGGGATTGCAGGATATTGTCGAAGGCATGCAACAGGCGAATATCCGCCACATGGAATACCGCGATGATCGTTTTGTCGCTGCTGTTGCCGTCCAGCCTCACCAGACCGTGACACTGTTGTATCTTGCTCGTGCGGTTGCGCCGGGTGTCTATCAGGTGCCCGCACCACAGGTCGAATCCATGTATGTTCCTCACTGGCGTGCCGTGGGTGAAACAAACGAAAAACTGGAAGTTGTCCGCTAATCACTACCCGCCCCAATCCTTAGTGATAGGGGCTGTTCCCTTTCGGATACGGTTTTAATGAGAAGATTGTCTTCCCGCATTTATCTGATTGCGTTGGTTATTTTATTCGCACTCCTTGCGGCAGTGTGGCTGGCAGATAAAATCTGGCCGCTGCCACTGCATAATGTCAAAATGGCGCGTGTTGTGGTGGGAGAAGATGGCTCGCCACTGTGGCGTTTTGCCGACAATGAGGGGGTCTGGCGTTATCCTGTTACTTTGGAGCAGGTTTCTCCTGAATATATTCAGGCATTGCTGACCTACGAAGATCGCTGGTTTTACAAACATCCGGGCATCAATCCTGTTTCTTTGCTGAGGGCGGCATGGCAGGACATCCGTGCAGGAAAAATTGTGTCGGGGGGCAGCACAATCTCCATGCAAGTGGCTCGATTGATTGATCCACATCCGCGCACCTTCGCAGGAAAATTCAGGCAGATTTGGCGCACGTTGCAACTTGAATGGCATTATTCAAAAGATCAAATTTTGGAAATGTACCTGAACCGTGCACCATTCGGTGGTACGTTGCAGGGTGTTGGAGCAGCAAGCTGGGCGTATCTGGGCAAGCCGCCGTCAGAACTTTCGCCGGGTGAAGCGGCATTATTGGCGGTATTACCACAAGCTCCCAGTAGCTTAAGGCCAGATCGCTACCCAGAACGTGCACAGGCTGCTCGAGACAAAGTATTACAGCGACTGAAGCGATACAATGTCTGGTCAGCGGAAAACGTCGCTGATATCAAAGAAGAAAATGTATGGCTGGCGCCTCGTCAGGTTCCTCACCTTGCGCCTTTACTGGTAAGGCGAGTGGCAAATGGAAACCCGCAGGAAGTGATCCAGACAACCATTGATACAGGATTACAGCGCCAACTGGAGGATATGGTTCTCAATTGGAAATACCAACTGGCGGACAAAACATCGATTGGGGTGTTGGTTGTTGATCATACGGATATGGCAGTTAAAGCCTATATTGGTTCGGTAGACCTTCAGGATGACAGTCGTTTTGGGCATGTGGATATGATAAGCGCATGGCGTTCACCGGGCTCCACACTCAAACCTTTTTTATATGCCATGGCGCTGGATGATGGATTGATTCATGGGGAATCCTTATTGCAGGATGTTCCCCGTCGTTTTAATGATTACCGTCCGGGAAATTTTGACAGCGGCTTTAATGGGCCTGTCAGTGCCAGTGAAGCGCTGACGCGGTCGTTGAATTTGCCAGCAGTACAACTTCTCGAATCTTATGGTGCTAAACGATTCACCGCTAATTTGCGTAATGTGGGAATGGTACTGCGTTTCCCGCTTGGCAGTGAGCCGAACTTATCGCTTATTTTGGGAGGAACGGCGGCTCGGATGGATGAACTGGTATCTGTTTACAGCGCTTTCGCCCGTCAGGGGAAAGCTTCGCCGTTGCGCTTTACACCACAGCAGAAAATTCGTGACAGACAATTATTCTCAGCAGGGGCAGCTTGGATTGTCAGGAGGGTCATGGCAGGTGAAGGACGACCAAAGCCTGATGATAGCCTGTCTGCCGAAGTCCCTTTAGCGTGGAAAACAGGTACGAGTTACGGTTATCGTGATGCATGGGCGATAGGCCTGAATGCCCGTTACACCATAGGCGTGTGGGTCGGCAGGCCAGATGGCACTCCCGTAGTAGGGCAATTTGGTTATGCTACGGCGATCCCCATTATGAACCAGATCAACGGGCTGTTAATGGAAAATTTACGCTATAGCTCACAGCGTATTCCTGTTGATCCGCGACCGATAAGTGTCAGTCAGGCAACTATTTGCTGGCCGAGCGGAACAATGTTTACTAAAGAAATAATTGCTAAAGGAGGCAGTAATTGCCGTCAGCGTCGCTTAAGCTGGATTTTGGATAATACAATTCCACCAACGTTGCCTGCCGTTGGGCAAGAAGGGATTTCGGGTATTAACGAACAGATATGGATAGATAAAAATGGTTTACGTGTTGCTTCCGATTGTCCTGATGCCCGGCCTGAAACCGTAGTCTTGTGGCCGATTACGTTGGAAGCATGGCTACCGGCAAAAGAACGTCGGTCGAATCGGTTACCACCGATTAATCCCCAATGTCCCCCTCTGAAAATAGATGTGGCTCCCTTGCTCATTGTGGGAATTCGTGAAGGGGATATCCTGAAACGCATTCCGGGGAAAAATACGCTGGACTTACGGATAACAACGCAGGGTGGTAGCGGTCAGCAATGGTGGTTTTTGAATGGTGAACAAGTTTTTGTGACAAAAAACAACCAGTCGTGGGGGGAAACTTTGTCACAGCCTGGGAAATATCAACTTAGTGTTTTAGATTTGAGTGGGCAAATCAGTGCAATCAATTTTGTTTTGAAGTGATTGATGGTGTGTTTGTGACCTTGATTAAAGAAATATTCTGCTTTTAAAACATGGTCTTAACCATATCCTTTAAATCTCAACACCTTATTTTTATCGTAAAACAATAAAAAATTATTGTTTTACGATAATTTAAAGCTATAATTTGATCACGCTAAATAATGGGTCATAAACATGATGCACTCTTCAAAATTTACAAGAATGACGGCTTGCAGTTTGGTGATATCTAAATTATCTTTATTAATTATTATCATATTGATAGTAATTAATATTTATAGCTGGCTGGAGCCAAAGTTAATATTAGAGAAATATGGGTTAGGATTTTCGCTGACAAATAGAATATTATTGCATTTTAATGAGAATACTCTTAGCCCGTGGAAACTGACCAGTGGGATATTTATATCGACAATCCCATTATTGTTCTTGGGAGGGAGCCTCTGGGCTTTTCATCAGTTATTCAGCAATTATCGGAAGAGTAATTATTTTTCCAAGAATACGGTGAAATATTTGGAATATGCAGGTTGGGGGGTCATCATCTGGGCTATGTTAGATATTCTTTTTGAACCTTTATTAACTGTTTGGCTCACCATGGGAGCGCCAGCGGGTCAGCGATTTTTTTCATTGAGTCTAAGTCCTAGCCATCTTGTTGCTATTTTTATTTCGGTTTGCCTGGCTGTCATTTCGCGTATTCTTTATCAAGCATGTGATATATATGACGAAAATAAGAGCATTATATAGGAGATATTGTGGCAATTTATATCACTCTAGATGTGCTCATGGCAAAACGAAAGGTTAAATCTAAAGAATTAGCACAAGCCATTGGTATTACTGAACAAAACCTTTCTTTGCTGAAAACGGGAAAAATTAAAGGGATTCGATTCTCTACTCTTGATGCCATCTGCCAATATCTAGATTGTCAGCCTGGGGATATATTGGAATCCAAAGATGATTAATCAGTAAATCATGTCGGTAGTTCTATTAATTTAAATCGCGAGGAAAAAAGATGAAAATTTTTTTATATGCTTTGCTACTGGGGTTATTTTACATTCCTGTTTCTTTTGCAGATTCGTCAGCAAAAGGTGTTGATAATAAAATGGAGAATAAACAATCAGGTAATCAAGGAGCGTTGAGAAAATGTACACATCTATTGCCTGAAGGTCATAAGTATACCATTAGCATTATTGGTACATCAGATAAGACAACAAAAGAGGCCAATAAGCAGTTCAAAGGGGAATTTAAACTATCGAGTGGAAGTAAAAAGCCATTGGATAAGAAAAGAAATGAAGAGAGTAAACCTTTTATTCAATGCGTAACAGAGACGGTTCTGTAATCGGAACTGCATTAAAACGCTGAGTCAATGATCTTGATCAGAATGCCTATTTGGGATTTTATCGCCTGAATAGGTATTATTTTATAGAATCAATCGGGCAGGATGGTATGCATTGGCAGAAAGTAAGTGATCTCCAATATCCTGGATTGGTGTAAAAAACAGCTTAATTCGCTTTGTCTCAAAGTGTCTGTATAGTAAAAATGTGATTTATGCTAAAAAATGATAATTTTCGCTAAGAAAGCTTTAATAAAATGTTATGTTTTTTGTAGGCAAGCAGAAAGTCTCCTCCTATAATCAACGCCTATTTTTATTCCTGTCAGGTACAGGATAAATCTCGTCTCCCTGTTTTAGCAAAGGGAGAATAAAAAATTAAAATGAATCATCGCTGAAAGTGCCAAAGAGGTTATCTAATGACGATTGAACGTACTTTTTCCATTATTAAGCCTAATGCTGTGAAGAAAGATGCTATCGGTTCTATTTATGCCCGTTTTGAAAGTGCAGGGTTTAAAATCATCGCAGCCAAAATGCTGTATTTAACACGTGAGCAGGCTGAAGGTTTTTACGCTGAGCACAAAGGCCGTCCTTTCTTTGATGGTCTGGTAGAATTTATGACTTCTGGCCCAATTGTGGTACAGGTTCTGGAAGGTGAAAATGCGGTTCAGCGCCATCGTGATCTGATGGGTGCTACCAACCCGGACAATGCACTGGCCGGTACTCTGCGTGCGGACTATGCAGATAGCTTTACTGAAAATGCGGTTCACGGTTCAGACTCCATTGAATCTGCAAACCGTGAGATTGCTTATTTTTTCAGTGATGATGAAATCTTCCCCCGCCACTGATATTCAGTTACTCGTAGCATCTGAACAGTAAAGTTTGTACAATGTCGCGCCTCACTGATTTGATTTAGTGGGGTGTTTATTATTTTATCTCAATACTCAATTATCACTGTATATAGTGGTTATTGAATTGATAGTCACCGAATCAAAACTTAGTGCTGAAATTAAATCAGCACAGAGCCGAAAGTGTAACAACGAGGCGATGTAAAAATGTCCCAACTTAACGAAACCGTACAACCTTCAACCGCCGCTGTATCTGTCACTCCTGAAAAGAAAAACGGCAAGATCAATCTGCTTGATCTTAACCGTAAACAAATGCGTCAATTTTTTATCGATATGGGGGAAAAGCCTTTTCGTGCCGATCAAGTCATGAAATGGATGTACCACTATTGCTATGACGATTTTGAGCAGATGACTGATATCAATAAAGTGCTCAGAATGAAATTGCAGCAGGTGGCAGAAATCAAAGCACCTGAAGTGGCAGAAGAACAGCGTTCTGCGGATGGCACCATTAAATGGGCAATTACTGTTGGTGATCAACAGGTTGAAACGGTTTATATCCCAGAGGATGAGCGCGCGACATTATGTGTTTCATCTCAGGTCGGATGTGCTTTAGAGTGTAAATTCTGTTCCACTGCCCAGCAGGGATTTAACCGTAACCTGCGGGTTTCCGAAATTATTGGTCAAGTCTGGCGTGCCGCTAAAATTATTGGCTCGCTGAAATCCAGTGGTCGTCGCCCAATCACCAATGTCGTCATGATGGGGATGGGAGAACCATTGCTTAACTTAAACAATGTCGTGCCCGCTATGGAAATCATGATGGATGATTTCGGTTTTGGATTGTCAAAACGCCGCGTGACGTTGTCAACATCTGGTGTAGTGCCTGCTTTAGACAAATTGGGCGATATGGTTGATGTTGCACTGGCAATTTCCCTGCATGCACCTACCGATGATGTCCGTGACGAAATCGTGCCGATTAACCGCAAGTACAATATCGAAGAATTTTTGGCGGGAGTGCGTCGCTATTTGGCAAAATCTAATGCCAATCAAGGGCGGGTTACGGTGGAATATGTGATGCTTGATCACGTCAATGACAGCGTGGAACAGGCACATCAATTGGCGGAATGCCTAAAAGATACACCAAGCAAAATCAACTTGATCCCATGGAACCCGTTCCCGGGAGCACCTTATGGGCGTAGCTCCAACAGCCGGATTGACCGTTTTTCGAAAGTCCTGATGGAATATGGTTTTACGACTATTGTGCGTAAAACGCGAGGGGATGATATTGATGCCGCATGTGGGCAGCTTGCTGGTGATGTTATTGATAGAACAAAACGGACACTGAAAAAACGTCTGGCAGGTGAACCAATTCAGGTAAAACCAGTCTAATTTGTTTGTTTAATAGCGATTAATGGTTAAAAATCTGGCGAAGTTTAACATAACCTTATAAATGAAAATGGTATGATACGGAAATCAATAATTTGGTCTATAGTTTGTTTTGGCCTGATCACGGGTTGTGCGGAACGTGCCCCGCATCACGGTCATCAGATCGTTGCAATAGATACTCGATTACAGCTAGGGAAAGCCTATTTAGCGGAACGAAATTTATCGGCTGCTAAATATCATTTTCAAAAGGTTTTGCTGGCGAAACCTCGCCATCCAGAAGCGCATTTGGGTATGGCGTTGTATGAATATTATGCAGGTCAACCCAAAGCTGCCGATCAGCATTATAGAATGGCCATGCAGTATGCGGCAGGAAATGATACTGTAATACGTCATTATGCTGCTTTTCTCTGTGAACAAAAGCGGAATGAAGAGGCTAAAAAATTGGTCACGGGAAACAACACAAGCCACTACACTTGTGATAAATGATTTTCTGCGTTCGACGCAGTATGAAATGATTTCGCTGCACAAATTAAGTTGGATGTTCTATCAAATTAATTTGCGTAAATACTTTAACCTGAACAGTACCAGTGCCCTTAGCTAATGAAGACTGAAACTTACCCAGAAGAAGCCAATCTGACAACGGGTCAGATTCTGCGCCAGGCTCGTGAAAAACTTGAGCTTTCTCAGCAAACTGTGGCAGATCGTTTGTGTCTCAAACTGTCCACTGTTCGTGATATTGAAGAAGATAATACGCAGTCAAATATCGCCCTGACATTCTTACGTGGATATATTCGGGCTTATGCGAAACTTGTCCAAGTCCCTGAATCCGATATTTTAAGTACATTAAATAAACAAATGCCCGCTAAGTCTGGGAAAGTTTCCCCGATGCAAAGCTTTTCGTCAGGAAAAAAGCGGAAAAAACGTGATGGTTGGTTGATGAAAACAACGTGGGGCGTGCTCATTGTGCTGCTGGGAATGACTGGGTGGTGGTGGTGGCAGAATTACACCGCGCAGCAAAAAGACTTAGCTTCAATGACAACACAATCTGATGCTTATAACGCCCAGACGCAAGGAGATGAAAGTGACTTGGGCACTTCAACAACAGATCTAAGTCAACTACCTGACCATGCTAAAGATGATAACTCAGTTGCTGCGGCTCAAGAAGAAACCTCTTCAGTATTAGCAAATCCGGCAGCGAACAGCAATACATCATCGCCGGGCAATCAATCAGTTGTAAATTCAGTACCAGCGACAACTAATACAGCACCAAATTCTGCTGTGAATACATTATCGGCTGACGTGAATAATACCAGTGCGGTTAACAGTAATGAACTGGTGATGAATTTTAAGGCAAGATGCTGGTTACAGATTACGGATGCCAATGGTAAGACTTTGTTCATGGGCACAAAAGATAAAGGCAGTAGTCTGAAACTTTCAGGTGCCTTGCCTTATAAGCTGAAAATTGGTGCGCCTACGGCGGTTGATATCCAGTTTCAGGGAAAAACCGTGGACATGACTCGTTTTGTCAAGGTGAACCGTATTGCCCAACTGAAATTGCCAGAAAATAATTAACAATTTTGGCAAATTGGCGAACATTTATAGGCGAATATTGAATAGAAATTCAAGTTCGCCTGTGTGTATTATTCACCACAGCATAGTTGTAATTTTTATAAACAAAATACAGGGATGTAGGGGAGTAATGTAAAAATGCATAATGAATCACCGATAAAAAGACGTAAATCTACACGTATTTATGTCGGTAATGTGCCCATTGGCGATGGCGCACCTATTGCGGTGCAATCAATGACGAACACACGGACAAATGATGTAGAAGCGACGGTCAGGCAGATCAAATCGCTGGAGCGTGTAGGTGTTGATATCGTCCGTGTTTCTGTTCCAACCATGGACGCTGCGGAAGCGTTCAAATCCATCAAACAGCAGGTCAATATTCCTCTCGTTGCTGATATTCATTTCGATTACCGTATCGCATTGAAAGTCGCAGAATATGGCGTTGACTGCCTGCGTATTAACCCCGGCAATATTGGCAATGAAGAACGCATCCGTCAGGTTGTGGATTGTGCTCGTCATTACAATATCCCTATTCGTATTGGGGTTAATGGTGGGTCGCTGGAAAAGGATATACAGGAAAAGTACGGAGAACCAACACCAGAAGCCTTGGTTGAGTCGGCAATGCGGCATGTTGATATACTTGATAGCTTGAACTTTCATCAATTCAAGGTGAGCGTCAAGGCGTCAGATGTCTTTCTGGCTGTCGGTGCTTACCGTTTGCTGGCACAGAAAATCGATCAACCATTACATTTGGGTATTACCGAAGCGGGGGGCGCTCGTGCAGGTGCGGTGAAATCCTCAATTGGTCTGGGGCTTCTGTTGTCTGAAGGGATTGGTGATACATTACGTATTTCGCTGGCGGCTGATCCGGTGGAAGAAGTTAAAGTCGGTTTTGATATCCTTAAGGCATTACGTATCCGCTCAAGGGGGATCAATTTTATTGCCTGCCCGACTTGCTCCCGTCAGGAATTCGACGTCATCGGTACCGTGAATGCGCTTGAACAGCGCCTTGAGGATTTGATTACGCCGATGGATGTCTCCATTATTGGCTGTGTCGTGAATGGTCCCGGGGAAGCTGAAGTTTCAACACTCGGTGTGACTGGTGCAAAAAATAAAAGCGGTTTTTATGAAGATGGCATCCGTCAGAAAGAGCGTTTTGACAACAATAATTTAATTGATCAACTTGAAGCGAAGATCCGTGCCAAGGCCACGATCCTTGATGCAAGTAACCGGATTAACATCAATCAGCTTGATGAATAATATACCTGATACTGGCTCATGCTATCATGAGCCAGTATTGTTTCTGATTGCTGATTGAACCCCGCGAGCTTTCGCTTTTATAATCGACGCTATTGTAGAAATATTAATAAGAGATAAAACGTGGCAAAAAATATCCCAGCTATTCGTGGCATGAACGATTGCCTTCCTGCTGAAACCGCCATCTGGCAACGTGTTGAATCTACGGTTAAGCGTGTGCTGGCAGGTTATGGTTTCAGTGAAATCAGAACACCGATTGTAGAGCAGACCCCGTTATTTAAACGCGCAATTGGCGAAGTCACCGATGTGATCGAAAAAGAAATGTACACATTTGACGACCGCAATGGGGAAAGCCTGGCCCTGCGCCCAGAAAATACCGCAGGTTGTGTCCGCGCTGGTATTCAGCATGGTCTGCTGTACAATCAGGAACAGCGCTTGTGGTACATTGGGCCAATGTTCCGCTACGAACGCCCACAAAAAGGCCGCTACCGTCAATTCCATCAGTTGGGTGCTGAAGTTTTTGGCCTGCAAGGGCCGGATATTGACGCTGAAATGATTTTAATGACTGCTCGCTGGTGGCGTGAACTGGGCATCGCTGAACACGTTACACTTGAATTAAACTCCATTGGTTCACTGGACGCCCGTGCGAATTACCGTGAAGCTTTGGTGGCGTTCCTTGAACAGCATAAAGAAACGCTGGACGAAGACTGTCAGCGCCGTATGTATACCAACCCGCTGCGTGTACTGGATTCCAAAAATCCTGAAATTCAGGTTCTTCTTAATGATGCGCCGGCACTGTTTGACTATCTTGATACCGAATCAAAAGAACATTTTGATGGGGTGTGCCGGATTCTGGATAGTGCAGGTATCAAGTATCACCTCAATCAGCGTCTGGTTCGTGGCCTTGATTATTACAATCGTACTGTCTTTGAATGGGTAACTTCTGCATTGGGTGCACAGGGAACAGTCTGTGCGGGCGGTCGTTATGATGGCCTGGTTGAGCAATTGGGTGGGAAATCTACACCAGCAGTAGGCTTTGCAATGGGAATGGAACGTATGGTTCTGTTAGTTCAGGAAGTCAATCCTGAGTTCGTTGCAGATCTGGCTGTTGCGGATGTTTATCTCTCCTCCTTTGGTGAAGGTAGTCAGCAGGCGGCATTGAATCTGGCGGAGCAGATCCGTGATGAGTTGCCTGAATTACGCTTGATGACCAATCATGGTGGTGGCAACTTCAAGAAACAGTTGGGGCGTGCAGATAAGCATGGTGCCAAAGTTGCCCTGATCCTTGGAGAAGATGAAATTCGTGCAGGTAATATCACTGTGAAAGATTTACGTAATGGTGAACAAGAAACGTTGTCACAACAAGCGATTGCAGCACGTTTGAGCGAACTGTTAGGCTAAGGAGAGACTCTGTGGAAGTCTATACCACTGAAACTGAACAAATTGATGTGATAAAGCGTTTTTTTGCCAACAACGGTAAATATCTTGCTGTTGGCTTGGTGCTGGGCATTGGGGTGCTGGCTGGCTGGCATTACTGGCAGTCTCATCAGACAAACCAGTTGCAGGATACTGCAGCGACGTTTGAAAAATTGAATAAATCATTGGAATCGGGCTCGAAAGAAAGTGTTGTTGCCACAGAAAAATTCGCTAATGAAACGAATAATATCTATGGTGTCATGGCCGATATGGATCTGGCAAAGCGTGCAGTTGAGCAGAATGATTTGGCTCAGGCAGAAAAGCGCTTGTTGGCCGCCTCTGGCAAAGCCAAAGACGAGAATATGCAGGCTTTGGCCAGTATTCGTCTGGCTCGAGTTCAATTCGCAGAAGATAAAACGGATGCTGCACTGAAAACGCTGGAACAGGTCAAGGGGAAAGGTTGGTTGGTAGCTGTTGAGAACATTCGTGGTGATATTCTGACGAAAAAAGGGGATATTGCGGGTGCGCGTGCAGCCTATTCCAGGGGGCTGGAAGCTGATGGCCCACAGTCTTTGAAAAGTAGTATTCAAATTAAACTTAATAATTTATCCAGCTAAGGGAGCTAACTTTAATGCAACTGCGAAAAACACTCTTGGTTGGGCTGGTTGCTTCTATTCTGTTGGCTGGTTGTTCAAGCGAACAGGATACGCTAGCAATGTCACCGCTGCCGAAGGTTGAAAATCAATTCAATCCCCGTGTAATTTGGGATAAATCAGTCGGAAGCGGTGTTGGGCAATATTATTCTCACTTGTCACCTGTCTGGCAAGGTTCAACGGTTTATGTTGCTGATCGCACCGGTGTCGTTAAAGCACTTGAAGTAGATACGGGTAAAGAGCTGTGGGCCACAGACCTGTCGGAAAAAGCCGGTTTTCTGTCATCCCGTTTACCTGCATTGCTTTCTGGTGGTTTGACCGTGTCAGGTGAGCGCCTGTATGTCGGTACAGAACAGGCAAAAGTCATCGCACTGGATACTACTAACGGTAAAGTTGAATGGGAATCAAGCGTTGCGGGTGAAGCGTTGTCACGTCCCGTGGTGAGTGATGGCCTTGTGTTAATCCACACGGGTAACGGTTTGTTGCAGGCATTGAACGAAACCAATGGTTCCGCTGTCTGGTCAGTCAATATGGATACACCTTCATTGTCAGTCCGTGGTGAATCGGCTCCAGCCGTAGCCTATGGTGCTGCGATTGTTGGTGGTGATAATGGCCGTATTAGTGCGGTTCTGATGTCACAAGGGCAATTGATTTGGCAGCAGCGTATTGCTCAGATGACAGGTTCAACTGAAATCGGCCGCCTGAATGATGTTGATATGACTCCGGTCATTTCTAATAATATTATTTATGCCATTGCTTATAATGGCAATTTGGTGGCAATGGATATGCGTTCCGGCCAGCTTATCTGGAAACGTGATATCGGTTCTGTGAATGATATGGTTGTGACGGATGACCATATTTTCATTGTTGACCAAAACGACCGTATTCTGTCCCTGCGTAAAAATGACGGGGTAACACTGTGGACGCAAAGCGATTTATTGCACCGTAACCTGACAGCACCGGAAATGTACAATGGTTATCTGGTTGCTGGCGATTCTGAAGGTTATCTACATTGGTTGAATATGGCTGATGGCAAATTTGTGGCTCAGCATAAAGTTGATGGTTCTGGCTTGCTGAGTCGCCCGGTTGTTGCCGGAGATAAGCTGATGGTACAGGCGAAGGACGGTAAGGTTTACCTGTATACGCGCTAATTTCATCACGTGTTTTAACACAACACGAAATAACACGGCTCCTGTGCTGACAGTAACAGGAGCCGTTTCGTCTTTTTAGTATCTGTTGTAGTGGAGCTTCGAGTGGATCACTTTCAGCAGGATATCGATTTACATCTAGTTATGAGGCATCAAAAAAATGATACCTGTTGTTGCGCTGGTTGGGCGCCCGAATGTCGGAAAATCCACCTTATTTAACCGTTTAACCCGAACCCGAGATGCGTTGGTAGCGGATTTCCCTGGTTTGACCCGTGATCGTAAATATGGACGGGCAGAGGTTGAAGGGCAGGAATTCATCATCATTGATACCGGTGGTATCGATGGTACAGAAGATGGCGTAGAAACGCATATGGCTGCGCAATCTTTGATGGCAATTGAAGAAGCGGATATCGTCCTGTTTATGGTCGATGCCAGATCCGGAATGATGCCAGCCGATCATGCGATTGCAAAACATCTGCGTAGCCGTGAAAAAGCCACCTTTTTGGTAGCGAATAAAACCGATGGTATTGATACCGATACTGCTATCCCTGAGTTCTACTCACTGGGGTTGGGGGATATATATTCCATCGCCGCTTCCCACGGCCGTGGTGTGACACAACTGATCGAGCATGTGTTGTTGCCATTCTCCGAAAAAGAGAAAACGGAAGAAGTTGAATTAACGGAAGAAGAAGCCAATGCAGCTTATTGGTCTGAAATAGAGCAGGCTGAATTGGAGGCTGCTGAAGAGGAAGAGAAGGAGGCCGTTTTTGATCCTACTACTTTGCCGCTGAAATTGGCGATTGTTGGTCGTCCAAACGTGGGTAAATCCACATTGACTAACCGTATTCTGGGCGAAGAGCGAGTCGTTGTTTATGACATGCCGGGAACTACCCGAGACAGTATTTATATTCCAATGGAGCGTGATGGCCGCGAATATATCCTGATTGATACAGCAGGGGTTCGTAAACGTGGCAAAGTAACCGAAACGGTTGAGAAATTTTCTGTTATCAAAACGCTTCAGGCCATTGAAGATGCTAATGTTGTTTTGCTGATAGTTGATGCCCGTGAAGGGGTTTCTGATCAGGATCTCTCTCTGCTCGGTTTTATTCTCAATAGTGGGCGCTCTTTGGTTATTGCGGTCAACAAGTGGGATGGCATGAGCCAGGAAGACAGAGATCACGTTAAGGATATGCTGGATTTGCGTCTCGGTTTTGTCGATTTTGCTCGTGTTCACTTTATTTCTGCGCTGCATGGCAGTGGGGTTGGCAACTTATTTGACTCGATTCTGGAAGCTTACGAAAGTGCTACCCATCGCGTTAGTACTTCCATGCTGACTCGTATCATGCATATGGCAGAAGAAGATCACCAGCCGCCGATGATACGTGGGCGCAGAGTTAAAATGAAATATGCCCACGCAGGGGGATATAACCCACCTATCGTGGTGATCCACGGCAATCAGGTGACAAATTTGCCTGATTCTTATAAACGTTACTTGATGAACTACTTCCGTCGCTCTTTAAAAGTCATGGGAACACCTATTCGCATTCAATTTAAAGAAGGGACTAACCCTTATGCGGATAAGAAGAATACTTTGACGGCCACACAGCTTCGTAAACGTAAACGTTTAATGTCGCATTTGAAAAAGCGTTAAATATTAAAATAAATATGCATGAAATAAAGGGCTATTTTTAGCCCTTTATTGTTACTGATATATATGATTTACTTAGCTATCTTATTAATTTATTTTTGATTCTTTTTAAGGTAATAAAATAATTTCATTACTACTGTCTGAATGGAAATTTGTTATCAATTTACAGCCAAAACTAATTCAATTTATTAATGTATAATTATTTTTTATTATTGCAACTTGTCAGGTTTATTTATCTTTTTATTATCAGTTGATAAATTATCTTCCGGATGTAACGCCTCCTCTTCTTTAGCTGAATTTTTCATTGTATTATTAACATGTTTTAACGTCCTTATCACACATTCCCTGTCATTTTCATCACAATTATTGGCAATATATTCCAGTAGATAGGGAGGAATGATATTGTACTTGTCTATTTTACTATTACGCATAATGTTAACCAGTTTGTGTGTTGTTATATGTATCTGTTTTAGGGTACTTAGATATTAGCTAAAATAATCATATTAGTCACTGGTAGAAATGTAAATTTATTGTATTTCTATGTTTTTTTATTAAAATCAATGTATTAATGCAAGGGTAGTCTAAATCTAAAATATATTGAGCTATAAATATTAAGAAAGGGCTATCCTTAGCCCTTTCTTGTTTAATATCAATTATTCTGTTTAATAATAATTGATATTGTATTAATGATTATATTGATGTTGGTGTTAATTATTTTGTTGGAATGATAATCCCAACTTTGCTCCAGCAATTATTCACGATATCTGAAATTTCTTTATCAAATAATTTTTCAGCGTTTTTAATGGTTAATTCTGCAAAATCATCAAAATTGGCATCTGAAGATAAACGTTCGTCGAGTAACGTTTCATACCAGATTTTACCTGCACGTTCCCATGAATAACCACCGAGCTCCACTGCCAGTAGATAAAAGGCTCTGTTAGGAATACCAGAATATATATGAACTCCGCCATTGTCCTTTGTGAACGGTAGCTCTTTATATTGATCCATATGACCAACTTGCTTGTCTCCGGAAAAAGCCGTTCCCGGATTTACAAATGTACGTAAGGCAACATCCGGTTTATTGTCTGGATTAAACTTAGATCCAAGTAGTCCTTTTCCGATAAGCCAATCGGATTCACTGGCTTTTTGTTTATCGAAGTACTGTTTTACCATAATACCAAACACATCTGAGATGGATTCATTTAACGCGCCAGATTGATAAGCATAAAAAAGTCGTGCTTCACTCTCAATCACACCATGCGTTAATTCATGTGCTATAACATCAATGGCAGAAGTGAAGCGATTGAAATATTTTCCACTTTTATCTCCATCGCCAAAAACCATCTGTTTTCTAGACCAAAATGCATTCATGTAGTTTTGACCATAATGTACAGTTGCGACTAGCTTGATGCCTTTGTTATCGAGTGAATTACGGCCAAAAACTTTTTTGTAGAATTCATGGGTCTTACCGAGATACTCATAGGCTTCATTGACAGCAACATCCTCACTCTCAGGCATACCTTCGCGTCGTGCTACCCTATCACCTGGAAATATCTCTTCATATTCTGCATCGTAGATAGTTCGATTTAATTCATCATCAAATTCTACTTCATTTTCCTGTTGTAAAAGCTCTTCTCCAATAGAGATATTCATTAAGTGATGAACATGATCTAATGTTTTTAGTACATAATGATTAGAGCACTCATCACAATCGCTAGAGATGTGTTCTAAAACAAATGGAGGGATTAAGCTATATCTGTTGATTTCATTATTTTTCATGATTATCCCCTTTATTATTAGATGTTATGTTTGTGTTTTTTGGGCCCGTTTGAATACTAACTATAATAGTTGAGTTAGTCACTAGGGTAAATATTGATTTTTTATGTCAGGGAATTGCCAATGAAAAATAATAAATTAAATTATTAGTGTTCTGATATAGAACAGGAATATAGGTGTTATCCGATATTCCTGATTTTAATTATCATATCCAATCTTTTTTTATTAGAAAGGAGGTGTAAAATTCAGCTTCTGGAGAGTTTGGCTCAGGAGAATGATTATATTCCCAACGTACTAATGGCGGCATGGACATTAATATTGATTCAGTGCGTCCACCGCTTTGCAGGCCAAATAATGTTCCTCTGTCCCAAACTAAATTAAATTCAACGTAACGGCCACGTCGATATAATTGGAATTCTCTTTCGCGTTCTCCCCAGTTTATATTTTTCCTTCTTTCTACAATAGGCAAATACGCGGCCAAAAAACCATTACCGACAGCTTGCGTAAAGTTAAAACAAGTTTCAAAATCAGGGGTATTTAAGTCGTCATAAAATAATCCACCAATTCCGCGTGGTTCATTACGGTGTTTTATAAAGAAATAATCATCACACCATTTTTTATATTCAGGATAAACATTGTTGCCAAAAGGTTGGCATAATGTTTTGGCGACGGTATGCCAATGAATGGCATCTTCTTTGAAGCCGTAATAAGGAGTGAGATCAAAACCACCACCAAACCACCATACTGGTGCTTCCCCTTCTTTTTCCGCAATAAAAAAGCGAACATTGGCATGACTAGTCGGAATATAGGGATTGAGTGGGTGGATAACAAGGGAAACGCCCAGTGCTTGATAGCTACGACCTGCTAATTCAGGACGGTGGGCGCTTGCTGATGGAGGAAGTGAAGCCCCAGTGATATGGGAGAAATTCACGCCAGCCTGTTCAAAAACGTTGCCTGCCTTTAATACGCGACTGCGACCACCACCGCCTTCTTCCCGCTGCCAGCACTCTTCCATAAAATTGGAGTGACCATCAAGTCGCTCAAGTTGTTTGCAGATTTCATCCTGTAATGAGAGGAAAAAATTCTTAACTTGGGATATGTTAGGTATATTCATGATTAAAGCACAACCTATTGATAATGTTTAGATAAATATCATTTTTTAACGAGTTTATTTTTGTCTATTTATGAAGTTGTTTATACATAAAACGCTGAACAAACCTATAAACAAAACATAAGATAAGAACAATGTGGAAGAAAAGAAAGCATAAGAATGAATTTGAGATCAATAAAACAAGGTCAGTACGCTAAGCGTTCTGACCTTGTGAGAGGTTGCAATGCACTTCGCCAAGAAATCTATTGAGGTGACAATAACGAATGTTACTGTTAGTGAGAAGATACCCCGCTACGGCTAAAGACGCACCATTTTTACAGTTGATCGACTATCTCCAGTAAATCACTGCGCTGGTCGGCAGTCAGACTCTCCAGTCTCCGGTCATCCAGGATGAGCAACTGACTGCGACTCAGTTTGCTCAACAACCCAACCGGGGATAAAGTCATTCTATTCCTTTACCAAAGTGTCCGAATTTATTAAAGCACAACAGAAAGTTGCGGGTTTAATTGTTAGCTCAGAATTAGGCGGCTCTTACTATGTAATTGAATGCTATGTTGCGGGGTCGGGTTTCTGTTCCTGTTGAATTAGCAACCGCATTATCCATGTAACCATAACCACCCGAACCCATTCCTATAGCAATACCCAATCCCCGAGGATCAGCTCCGTAGTTAATGTTTTCCTGGATGCTATTGAAAATGCGGTTCCCTGTACCTAAATTCTCGGCTCCAGCAGTTGAGCTGGACCACATGCGGTTAATTCTGTGGCTATGTGGAGCGATATCTGCTGCTTGATTAGAAAGCAGATGTCGCCCAGTGTCCACTCCTCGCCCATTATCCCAGCCGCGAATAAACTCCCCTCGCAAATCGGGTAGTACACCAGAGGGATAAGCAAGGGCAAGTTTCGGATATCTTACTATATCAAACGAGTTACCGTTACATATCAGCCAGCCTTCTGGCGGTGTTTCTGTAGGCCAGGGAACAGGAACGCCGACAGGTAAGGACAACCCTTCCATTAATGGCTCTATTCCAAGGTTCTTAACAAACTCTTTTTTATCAGGTATATCAGCTCCATTCCGATCTTTTGCTAAACGAGTATTGGCATTGTCATTCGCATTACTGGCATTCTGATTAGCTGTATTAGCCAAATTATACGTTACTTTCACTGCCTTTGGTGTTGCCGCCATAGTTTCACTATCACTACCGACATCATTACTCAGAACAACAAAACCTTTATCCTGTAGTGTTGCATTGGGGTGATTACGGCTTTGGGCGTGTTCTTCAATAGATTCTTTTACATAATTACGACTGGGTACCACGAAAAGATCACAGTCACAAGGGCATGGTGTCTCAGGCTTATTATTTTGAATACTCATACTTAATCCCTCATTTAATCAACAATACACATTGCTAAATAACATGAAGGCGGGCTACTTCTCCGCCAGTGAACATCAATAAAATAGGTTCATCAATACTGGAGAGGACGTTTTGACTAAGTTCGGTTGGTGAATTGTATGTTTGTGATGTCAGGATGACACGAAATGACGGTTTGGAAATTAATAAAATCCATATCCCACTGATAAAACTTAGAGTTTAAAGGAGATAATTGTCCCCTTTAACTTAACTCCTTTTTGCTTGAGATAAGACATGACGTTCTGTTTGCCTATTTAATCACCACTCTTTTTGATTACCAATAATGAGAAATTGAAAGTATATTTAACGCATTGGTAAATATTGGCAGAATGCAAGGTGAGAGCCAGTGTCTAAAAGTGATTACGTGGAGAATAACATGAAGTATCGTCTGAGCGGGGTGGCTCTTACAGCAGTATTATTGGTGGGATGTGCCAGTTCGAATTCGGTGGAACAAGGGCGTTCTGACCCGCTGGAGGGCTTCAACCGTGCCATGTTCAACTTTAATTATGATGTTCTCGATCCTTATCTTCTGAGACCCGTTGCTGTAGTTTGGCGAGATTATGTGCCGATGCCAGCACGAAATGGCATTGGTAACTTCGTGAGTAACCTTGAAGAGCCGGCCAGTATGGTCAACAGTATTCTGCGCGGTGATCTCCATAATGGCGCGAAGCATTTCAACCGATTTTTTTTGAATACCCTTCTGGGAATGGGCGGGTTGATTGATGTCGCTTCAATGGCGAATCCGAAGCTGGCAAAAGAAGATCCAATGCGTTTTGGTAGTACGTTGGGGTATTACAATGTTGGTTATGGTCCTTATGTTGTTTTGCCTGGTTATGGCAATTTCACTCTGCGTGACGATGGAGGGAATGTCGCGGATATGACTTACCCCGTATTAAGCTATCTCACACCTTGGATGTCCGTAGGAAAATGGGTATTTGGAGGTATTGAAACCCGCGCACGTTTGTTGGATTCCGATGGCCTATTGAAAAACTCTTCCGATCCATATTTGATGATGCGTGAAGCGTACTTCCAGCGCCATGATTTTATGGTCAATGGAGGCAAGCTTTTGCCAGAACAAAACCCTAATGCGACGGTGATTCAGGATGAATTGGATTCCATTGATTAATGATGGAACCATGATCAAAAAAGGATAGCACCCGCTATCCTTTTTTCGATTTCAGTATTCGGTTAGAACGTGTAGTTAAAGTTCATACCGTACAACCATGCAGTTCCTTTGGAATCGAACTCATAGGGTTGACTAAAAGGTCCTTGTTGAGCATCTTCTGGTAATTTTTCGCTAACACGTACTTTCTTTCCACGCATGTAGGAAACACCGATATCCACAGAAGCGTCTTTATTGAATGCGTAAGTGCTTCCCACACTTAACCAGAAACGATCCTGATCTGGAATGGAGATAGAGCGGTTTTTGGCGGGCACAGGGCTTTCATCGAAGGCGATACCGGTACGGAATGTCCAGTTGTCATCATAGTAGTAAGTTGTACCCAGAGAGACGCGGTAAGCATTACGGAAATTTTCATCTTTTTGGAACAGCGTCTTACCGTTGTCTTTATTCTTACCTCTCAACTCCTTAAATTCACTCCAGCCAGTATAGAGGAAGCTATAGTGAATGGCCCACTGAGGTGCGACGCGGTTATAGCCGGAGACTTCCCACATATCAGGTAAATTCAGATCCAGCGTACCTTTAATTGTATTGCCGCCAGTGCCACGGGGTTCTGGTAAGTCATTGCTGAAATCGCCATCTTTAAACTTCACTTTGACTTTTGAACGGTAAGTCAGGCTATAACGGTTATTCTCATCATACTGATACAAAATGCCTGCATTCCAGCCATAGCCCCAATCTTTGCCTTCTAAACGGGAAGCTTCATAGGTTGCTGGAATAGGTGCTCGTGGGTTATAAGGACCAACTTCACCCATGTGACGAACAATTGTGGCATCTGCATAGACGGCGTTTACGCCCAAACCAAAGCTAAATTGATCATTAAGCTTATATGCACTGCTCAGATTCAGGTTAACGGTTTTAAGTGAGGTTTTGCCTCCAACCAAGCCAGCAGCATAGTTATTACTGAATTCGGTTGCTAAGCCAAAATTGGAAGTCGCTGATGCACCAAGGAACCACTGATCATTGATCGGTGTAATAAAATGTAAGTTTGGTATCCATGCATGTGGGGCAATATTTTTAGCATCAGTGCTGTTTTTAACGCCAGTTCCTAGTTGAGGAACTGGAGATCTACCCGTGATATCAACATTTGGATTTACATAAACCAAACCGCTGGAAAATGATGGGCGATCAAATAGGGTCATGGCTGCGGGGTTACGACTACCCTCAGACGCGTTGTCTGCAACGACACCTGCTCCAGAAAAAGCACGACCGAGTCCTGATGATGAATACTCATTTAATTGAAAACCGGCAGCACTAGCGTTGGATGAAATGACTGCAACCGCCACTGCTAATGCTGAACGTGTAAACAGGTTTTTTTGGCTCATAACCAAAACCTCATTATTTAATTATTATTTAACATGCTACTCAAGTAGCTGAGAGCGCGGGATTGTAGAGTCGGTTTATCATAATGACAAATCAGACCAGTGCAGGAAGTATAGGCCTGACATTAGAAGATGTTGCAAGAATGTTTTTAAGATATGTTCAAAATGATTGCCGAAATGGGACGAACTTAACAAAAAACAGTCAGCGCATGTTAACGAATTGTGATGGCTAGTTTGTTAGCGCGATGAGATCAATAAATAATGAAATAAGTGATGCCAAACAGCGTAAACGCTGGTTATCGGGGGTTGGAACAACGTAAAATCATCGATAGGCTTTCATCGCAGGAGAAAAAAATGCCTGATACAATTAAACGTTGTAATGCGGAAGAAACCGCTGCTTGCTGTTGTGTTGATGTCGGTACCATCATTGACAATGAAAACTGCACTGCCTCTTACCAGAGTGTTTTTGCCAATAATCAGGAAGCGGAAATGATGCTTAATATATTGACTGTAAAGGCAAAATCAGGAGAGTCAGAGCCATGCGTAATAAGCCATAAAATCGAAGCAGTTGACGATGGGGTGAAACTGACTATAGATTTTACGTTTAGCTGTCAGGCTGAGGCTCTGATTTTTCAATTAGGATTACGCTAATTATCTTCATAACCGTTTTCCTATCGCGGTTTGTTGCTTTTGCTCGCATTTTTCGTCTATTCCTGTTTGCTATTTTCCAACATTGCGTTAACAATGCTCCATCAGGTCTGACCTCTTGTGAGGTGAGCAAATGTTTTTAATCAATCAATTGATTTAATTAATAATTATTGTCAGGAGTTGCTATGGGTCGTTCTTCAACAAAAGTGGCACAGCAAAAGGAGCGTGTTGCTATTGTCAGTGGGTTGCGCCTTCCTTTTGCGAAACAGGCAACGAGTTACCATGGTATCCCAGCTGTCGATTTGGGAAAAGCCGTTGTCAGTGAACTGGTCATCAGAAGCGGATTGTCGCCAGAGAAGATCGACCAACTGGTGTTTGGACAAGTCGTTCAAATGCCGGAAGCACCAAATATCGCAAGGGAAATTGTATTAGGCGCAGGATTAAGTGTTAGCACTGATGCTTATAGTGTTTCCCGTGCCTGTGCAACCAGCTTTCAGGCGATTGCGAATGTAGCTGAAAGCATTATGGCTGGCACAGTGAATGTAGGCATTGCCGGCGGCGCTGATTCCTCATCTGTGTTACCGATTGGGGTAACAAAATCACTGGCTCGCACTTTGGTCGATATGAACAAAGCCAAGAGTTTGTCACAGCGCTTAAAATTAATCAGTCGATTGAAATTGCGGGATTTACTGCCAGTATCTCCTGCGGTTGCTGAATATTCCACCGGATTGAGGATGGGCGATACGGCGGAACAAATGGCTAAAACCTACCATATCAGCCGCGAAGAGCAGGATAAGTTGGCACACCGTTCCCATATACTGGCAGCTAAAGCCTGGCAGCAGGGTTGTTTGAATGAGGAAGTGGTAGCGGCGCATTTTCCGCCATACCGAGACACATTGACAGAAGATAATAACATCCGAAAAAATTCAGTTCTCACGTCTTACTCCAAATTGCGGCCGGCCTTTGATCGTAAGTACGGAACCGTAACCGCGGCGAATAGTACTCCGTTGACTGATGGTGCTGCCGCAGTCATGTTAATGCGCGAATCGGTCGCCAAAGAGCTTGGTATGACTCCGCTGGGTTATTTGCGTAGTTATGCGTTTTCTGCGATTGATGTCTGGCAGGATATGCTGTTGGGGCCATCCTATGCGACGCCGATTGCGCTGGAGCGGGCGGGTATCACTTTGAATGAACTCTCACTTATTGATATGCATGAAGCGTTTGCCGCTCAAACACTGGCGAACTTGAAAATGTTTGCCAGTGAAAAGTTTGCGCGTGAAAAACTGGGGCGCTCTCAGGCAGTGGGTGACGTAGATATGGATAAATTCAACGTATTAGGTGGTTCAATAGCTTATGGTCATCCATTTGCCGCGACAGGTGCCAGAATGGTCACCCAGACATTGAACGAATTGCGTCGTCGTGGTGGCGGGTTTGGGCTGACGACAGCCTGTGCCGCAGGTGGATTGGGTGTAGCGATGGTATTGGAGGTAGAATAATGGCTCAGGGCGAAAAAGAAACCATTATGTCAGAGACACAACCGAAGCAATCGGTATTCAATTTTTCGGTCAGAGATGACAAGGTTGGTGTGATTACTATTGATGTACCAGGTGAAAAAGTAAACACACTGAAAGCTGAATTTGTTGAGCAATTTCTGACAGTCTTTGAGAAGGCACAACAGGCTTCCGGCTTGAAAGGGTTGGTAATCGTGTCTGGTAAGCCTGATACTTTTATCGCTGGTGCCGACATCACGATGATAGCAGGCTGCCAAACCGAAGAAGATGCGACGGAACTGGCTGAAAAAGGTCAGAGATTATTTGCTCAGATTGCCAATTATCCTTTACCTGTAGTTGCCGCCATTCACGGTGCGTGTTTGGGGGGAGGGCTGGAGCTGGCCTTGGCCTGTCATATACGTGTCTGTTCTCTGGATGATAAAACTCGTCTTGGTTTGCCGGAGGTTCAGCTTGGATTATTGCCGGGCTCTGGAGGAACTCAGCGATTACCTCGCCTGATAGGTGTCAGCGCAGCACTGGACATAATATTGACTGGCCGACAGCTCAAGGCTAAGCAGGCACAGCGTCTGGGTGTGGTGGATGATGCAGTTCCCTTGGATATTTTGCTGGATGTGGCTGTTCAGTATGTTAAGAAAGGCACCCCCAAGCGTAAGCCATTGGCATGGTCTCAGCGTATTTTGGCGAGCGCTCTGGGCAGGCCATTGTTGTTCCATATGGTTCATCAAAAAACGCGTGCGAAAACCCATGGGCATTATCCTGCACCAGAGCTGATTATTAATGTCGTTCGCACAGGATTGGAAAAGGGGCTTAAAAAAGGCTTTCAGGCAGAAGCCAAGGCGTTTGGTGAACTGGCAATGTCACCGGAATCGGCAGCCTTACGCAGCTTATTTTTTGCCTCAACGTCGCTAAAAAATGAAACCGGCTCGTCGGAACAGCCTGCCGAGATCAAGTCTGTGGGAATTTTGGGTGGCGGTTTGATGGGGGGCGGTATTGCCAACGTGACCATGACACGCGGGAATTTGCCTGTTCGTATCAAAGACATCAATCAGAACGGCATCAATCAGGCTTTGAAATATACCTGGGATATCCTTTCCAAGCGAGTAAAACAGCGTCGTTTGAAATCAAGCGATCGTTCTCGCCAGATGGCTTTGATTTCGGGAACCACAGATTACAGTGGCTTCAGGCAGGTCGATATTGTGGTTGAAGCCGTATTTGAAGATTTGGCGCTGAAACGAAAAATGGTTGCAGAAGTTGAAGAACATTCGAAACCTGAAACTATTTTTGCTTCGAATACTTCATCGTTGCCAATTTGCCAGATCGCTGAAATAGCCTCTCGACCAGAGAAAGTGATTGGCCTCCACTATTTCAGTCCCGTTGATAAAATGCCATTGGTGGAAGTTATTCCACATACGGGAACAAATGAAAAAACGATTGCCACCGCAGTCGCACTAGCCAAAAAACAGGGAAAAACGGCTATTGTCGTGGGTGATAAAGCCGGGTTCTATGTTAACCGGATTTTGTCCCCTTACATTAATGAAGCGGGTTATTGTCTGGCGGAAGGTGAACCGATCGATCATATCGATAAGGCACTGGTAGATTTTGGTTTCCCGATTGGGCCCATTAATTTGCTGGATGAAGTCGGCATTGATGTTGGTACAAAAATTATTCCTATTCTGGTGGCGCAATTGGGGAGCAGATTTACCGCACCGGGCTTCTTGGATGCAGTTTTAAAAGATAACCGAAAAGGTAAAAAGAATGGCCGTGGTTTCTATTCATATGGCGCTAAAAAGAGCAAATTCTGGCCTTTTGGTAACAAAACCAAAGAGGTGGATGTCTCGATTTATTCCCTGTTAAAAATTAAGCCACATGCAAAAATGCAACCATCAGACATTGCCCAGCGTTGCATGATGCTCATGTTGAATGAAGCAGTTCGCTGTTTAGATGAAGGTATTATCAGAAGCCCCCGTGATGGTGATATTGGTGCGGTATTTGGCATCGGTTTCCCTCCATTCCTGGGGGGGCCATTCCGTTATATCGATAGGCTTGGCAGCGATAAAGTTGTGGCAATTTTACATCGTCTGGAACAGCAGTACGGAGAGAGATTTACGCCCTGTGAGTATTTAGTTCAGATGGCTGAACAGAAAAAGAAATTCTACAAATAAATAACAGTTTCATTCGCAAAATCAGTTATATCGGCTCTTGTCATCGGAGCCGATTTTTTTATGAAAAATAATTGATATTTTTTTGATTATTTTAACCCACTGAATAGCAGGAGATAATGATATTGAGACAATCAGATATAAATCATTTTTAGTCATTTTATTTGTTTTTGTTTTAGGGCAGAATGCCAGTTAGTTCTAAAAGATTATCTTGATAATATTACTTGGATTTCATTATTAATGCCGTAAACCAATGGCTTGTCTCATAAATATTTAATTATATATTGGATTAAGACAGGTTCTGAAATTAACTAAACGGTGGATTATGTACGTTTTTATTATGCGCCACGGTGATGCTGCCGTAAATTCGATCAGCGATGTAACACGGGAGCTGACTCCCCGTGGGCAGCAAGAATCACAGGAAATGGCCTGCTGGCTTACGCAACAAGAGCCTGATGTTGATTGTATCTTAGTCAGCCCTTATATCCGGGCAAAGCAGACTTTAAAGGTGGTTCGTGAAAACTTAACGTTGCCCGGCAATGAGGAAGAGCTGGCGGAGTTGACACCGTCGGGAGATGTCGCATTGGTGGCGAGTTATTTGCAAGTTTTGGCAACGCAAAAGTACAACGCTGTATTGGTGGTTTCTCATTTACCCTTAGTGGGATATTTAGTTTCTGAGCTTTGCCCTGAACAAACGCCACCTATGTTTTCGACTTCCAGTATTGCCTGTGTGGAATTAGATCCTCAAACAGAGAAAGGTCGCCTGTTATGGCAAACCTCTCCGGCGCAGTTAGCAGCAAAAGATTAACTTCATCCAGAGGATAAATTAACGCTCCATGAGTTCATTCATTTCTATCAAAATGAGCAGTGCAGCGTTACCTCCCCACTCTTTGGGGGCTTGATGGAAAGCAATAATATCAGGGTGCTGGGCAAGCCATAAAGGCGTTTGCTGTTTAAGAATATGTTTACCGTGACCATGCATGACGCAGGCGCAATAAATGTGTTCACGACGGCAGGCCGCAATCAGAGCGCCAATTTCTTGCTTGGCCTGTAGTTGGGTTAATCCATGTAAGTCCAGAAAAAGCTCAGGGGAATAATCACCACGACGTAGCTTCTTCAATTCATAATGATTGGCACCTTCTCGAATATAGCGGGTTGGGCCTTCCATATCCAAATTAGGTTGGAACTCATCGGAAAAATAGTAACTGGCATCGACTTGTTCTTGCATCAAGCGTTCAGGTGCAATATAGCTCATTTTTTTTCTTTGAGGGGAGTGCAAAACGGTGTCTTGAACGATGCGGCGGGCTCCCGTGACAGACGTTCGAAATAGACTGATATCTTCTTCACTCATCAGGTTTTTCTTCTTCATTACTCTCTAATTCACTGACAAATTTTGGTAATTGTACCCGATTTTTTGCGATTTTGCTTAGAAGCTATTGCATAAGATTAATATGTGCACTCAGGTGACTGTGTAAATTGTAAAATATTCGCATCGTGGCGGATAGCTTCTGAAAAATTCATGATATTCATCCCTGCCCATAAAATTATTTGACAATCTTGGCTGGTTATAAAATAAATGTATATACAACATAAAGGTTGATACCAACAAGAAAAATAACAGGACGATACAATGCCTATTGAGCTGAAAGATACTGACGTTATTTGGCGTAATGCCAGACTTGCCACAATGAACCCTACAATCAACAACATTGATGGCAAACATCATTATGGCATGCTGGAGCAGCATGATCTGATCGTTCGGGGTGAAAAAATATTGGCGATTATTCCGACGGCTAGCATGCCAACTCACCATTGTCACATTATTGATGTGGAACAGCGGCTGATCACCCCCGGATTAATTGACTGCCATACTCATTTGGTTTTTGGTGGCAATCGGGCATCAGAGTGGGAGCAGCGTCTCAATGGCGCTTCTTATGAGGAAATCAGTGCTAAAGGAGGAGGAATTAATTCTACGGTCAATGCGACCCGAAACAATTCCGCGCAACAATTGGAAGTGGCCGCCCAGAAGCGACTCAATGCTTTGATCGCTGAAGGGGTAACGACGATTGAGATGAAATCAGGTTATGGGCTGGATCTGGTAAATGAAGAAAAACAGTTGAATGTCGTTCAGGCACTGGCGCAGAAAAATGCCATCGAAATCAGCCCCACATTACTCTCTGCTCATGCCGTTCCACCTGAATATAAACACAACTCTGATGCTTATATCGATTTAATTTGTGATTCCATTCTTCCTACACTGTGGCAAAAACAATTATTTGAATCTGTAGATGTTTTTTGCGAAACCGTCGGTTTTAATCTCGACCAGACCAAACGTGTGTTTGATGCGGCACAACGCCTGAATATTCCTGTAAAAGGCCATGTTGAGCAATTGTCTAACATGGGAGGCAGTGAATTGGTTGCTGATTATCAAGGCTGGTCGGTTGATCACATTGAATATCTGGATGAAAAAGGTATTGAAGCCATTAGTCGTAGCGGTAGTGTGGCCGTGTTACTGCCCGGCGCATTTTACTTCCTTAAAGAGAAAAAACTCCCCCCTATTTCGCTATTGCGTCAATACCGAGTGCCGATGGCAATATCGACAGATTTCAATCCGGGTACCAGTCCTTTTGCTTCTTTGCGTCTGATTATGAATATGGCCTGCGTGCAATTTGGGTTTACCCCAGAAGAAGCATGGCAGGGCGTAACCATTCATGCCGCCCGTGCATTGGGGAGAGCTGAAAGCCACGGCCAGTTGGCGGAAGGTTATATGGCAGATTTTATTGTCTGGGATGCCGAGAACCCGGTGGATATCTTATATGAACTTGGACGTAACCCACTGATTCATCGTATCTATCGTGGTGAAATTACACACAATGTTCAATAATGGTGAGAGAAACAACATGAAATTATGGCACCCGACATCAGAAAACATTTGGCAAGGACGTAATGATCTCGCAGAAGCGGATAATGCCCTGCGTGTGTTCCAGACAATAAAACAACCCGCCAATTTTTCTCCGGAAGAATTTCCTCACCATATTGCGTTATTGGGATTTGAGTGTGATGAAGGCGTTAAACTTAACCATGGTCGGCCGGGAGCGAAATTAGGGCCGGAATATCTGCGTCAGTCATTGGCCAATATGGCCAGTTATGATGGTCATGAGCGGCTGGTGGATTTGGGAAATATTCGCGCTGATCCTGAAAAATTGGCTGAAGCACAGAACGTGCTGAGTGAAGCTGTCTATGAGTGTCAACACCAGAACATGCGAACACTCATTTTTGGCGGTGGGCATGAAACGGCATTTGCTCATGGAATGGGAATTTACCGCGCGTTTCCGACACAACGCGTAGGTATTATTAATTTTGATGCGCATCTGGATCTGCGTAATTCGGCGCAACCTACATCAGGAACTCCTTTCCGGCAGCTTGCCGATTATTGCCAGCAGCATCAGCGTCCGTTCAATTACACTTGTATTGGAGCCAGTTTGGCATCAAATACTCAGGCTTTGTTGGACGAAGCCAATCATCTTGATGTCACCATCATTTGGGATACTCAATGTATTGAGTCGATGCTGGATAAAGTAAAGGAACAAATTCAAAATGTGATTAATCAAGTTGATATAATTTATATGACCATCGATTTGGATGTACTGCCAATCTGGCAAATGCCGTCGGTTTCTGCTCCCGCTGCTCTGGGAGTGCCGTTAGAGCGTTTGTTGCCGTTAATTCAACTCATCTGCCAAAGCAAAAAGTTACAGGCTGTCGATTTGGTTGAGCTTAATCCTTTGTATGACATTCAAGGAATGGGAGGCAAAGCAGCGGCTCGCCTTACGTGGCAATTGGTGCATTGGTGGAATGGGTAGCTAATGAGAAGGGATTTATTGTGACAGTCGATTTATCAGATACATTTGTCAAACCTGTGCCTTTGTATGCAAAAGTTAAGCAGGCGATTATTGAAAAAATATATACAGGAGAATGGAAACCCCATGATCGGGTTCCCTCAGAATCTGAATTGGTTAAACAGTTTAGCTGTAGCCGCATGACGGCAAACAGGGCGTTGCGGGAGTTGATGGCAGAAGGTTTTCTATTTCGTTTGCAAGGAGTGGGATCGTTTGTGTCTGAACCCAAAGGACAGTCCGCTCTGTTTGAAATTCACAGTATTGCCGATGAGATTGCGGAACGTTCTAACCAGCATAGTTGTAAGGTACTGAAACTTGCAGAAGTGAATGCCAATATAACACAGGCGGCAGAATTGGGAATTGTGGCTGGTACGGCAATCTACCATTCGATTATTGTGCACTATGAAAATGATGTCCCTGTGCAGATTGAAAATCGTTATGTCAACGCTCAGGCTGTGCCGGCGTATCTGCGACAAGATTTCAACCAGCAAACTACCCACGATTACTTATCAATGGTGGCTCCCCTGACGGAAGGGGAGCATATTGTTGAAGCGGTTGCGGGAGATGTCCGTTCTTGTCGGTTGCTGCAAATTGAGGCAGATACGCCTTGTCTTTTAATTAGCCGCCGAACATGGTCGAAAGAACATATTGTCTCAAGTGCTAAATTATTATTTCCCGGGCATCGATATAAATTGAAAGGGCATTTCAGCTCATGATTTGCATAAAAAAATCTCCCTTTGTTTTTAATATAGGGAGATTTTTTCACAAACAATTGTGACCATCATGTAAATCCGATGTGATGTAAAACACAAAAATAATAAAAACATTCACCTGCCAACTGAAGAATAAATCATTATCATCTTATTGATATCTAGCATAAAAGATACCATCCTCCAAATTATTGACTTTATCTGTGTCACATTTTTTTCTATTGAATCTACATGTATATACAACTATACAATTAACAAACTTTATAACGATGAAAAGGAAAAAACCGTGACGATGCAAAATAATAAATTCAGCAACGAGGTCATCCGTGCCCCCAGAGGAACGCAGCTCACAGCAAAAAGTTGGTTAACGGAAGCCCCGCTCCGCATGCTCATGAATAATCTCGATCCTGATGTGGCTGAAAATCCTCATGAACTGGTCGTTTATGGAGGGATAGGCCGTGCCGCCAGAAATTGGGAATGTTATGAAAAAATTGTGGAAACCCTGAAAAATTTAGAAAATAACGAAACATTACTGGTGCAGTCAGGTAAGCCAGTGGGTGTTTTTAAAACTCATGAAAACGCACCGCGTGTATTGATTGCAAACTCGAATCTGGTTCCGCATTGGGCAACGTGGGAACATTTTAACGAACTGGATGCTAAAGGGCTGGCAATGTATGGTCAGATGACGGCAGGTAGTTGGATTTATATTGGCAGTCAGGGCATTGTGCAAGGCACTTACGAAACGTTTGTTGAAGCGGGACGCCAGCACTATAACGGTGATTTGACCGGACGCTGGGTACTGACTGCGGGTTTGGGCGGTATGGGGGGAGCACAGCCGCTGGCGGCAACGTTGGCAGGTGTTTCGTCACTGAATATTGAGTGTCAGCAAAGTCGCATTGATTTCCGTCTGCGTACCCAATACGTCGATGAACAGGCAACCGATCTGGATGATGCGTTGGCGCGTATCAAGCGATATACCCAAGAAGGTAAGGCAGTATCGGTGGCATTGTGTGGTAATGCGGCAGAAATTGTCCCTGAGTTGGTACGTCGTGGCGTTCGTCCGGACATGGTGACGGATCAAACTAGTGCACATGATCCACTGCATGGCTATTTGCCGGCAGGCTGGACATGGGAAGAATATTGTCGCCGTGCCGAAACTGAGCCAGAAGTCGTGATTCAAGCCGCGAAAGCATCGATGGCAGTACACGTGGAAGCGATGCTGGCTTTCCAGAAACAGGGTGTTCCTACTTTCGATTATGGTAACAATATCCGTCAAATGGCGAAAGAAATGGGTGTTGAGCATGCCTTTGATTTCCCGGGTTTTGTTCCTGCTTATATTCGTCCTCTTTTTTGTCGGGGAATTGGGCCTTTCCGTTGGGTCGCGCTCTCCGGTGACCCTGAAGACATTTACAAAACTGATGCTAAAGTTAAAGAGTTACTGTCAGATGATGAACACCTGCATCGCTGGCTGGATATGGCGCGGGAACGCATCAGCTTCCAGGGTTTACCTGCCCGTATTTGTTGGGTTGGCTTGGGAGACCGCGCTAAATTGGGATTGGCATTCAATGAAATGGTACGTAGCGGCGAACTTTCAGCACCGCTCGTGATTGGGCGTGACCATTTGGATTCCGGCTCCGTGGCGAGTCCCAACCGTGAAACCGAATCCATGAAGGACGGTTCTGATGCCGTTTCAGATTGGCCATTGCTGAATGCCTTATTAAATACGGCCAGTGGTGCGACATGGGTTTCCCTGCATCATGGGGGCGGAGTTGGTATGGGGTTCTCACAGCATTCCGGTATGGTGATTGTCTGTGATGGCACGGATGAAGCCGCAGAACGTATTGCTCGTGTGTTGCACAATGACCCTGCAACTGGTGTCATGCGTCATGCTGATGCGGGTTATGAACAGGCCATCCAGTGTGCCAAAGAGAGGGACTTAAACCTGCCGATGCTTGATACAAAATCATCAGACACAAAAACCGTCGAAACAAAATAAGGAGCGTCATTAATATGAAACACATTACTATTCATCCCGGAAAAATGACGCTTGAAGAGTTACGCCACATTTATCAGTATCCGGTGCAAATTACCTTAGATGAGCAATGCGTTCCTGCCATTGAACGCAGCGTTGATTGTGTTAACCGTATTATCAATGAAAACAGAACAGCCTATGGTATCAACACGGGTTTTGGCCTGCTGGCGAGTACTCGGATTGCCGAGCAGGATTTAGAAGAACTGCAACGTTCCCTTGTGTTGTCACATGCTGCTGGTGTCGGTGAGCCTTTGCCGGATGAGATTGTCCGGTTGATTATGGTATTGAAAATCAATAGCCTTGCCCGTGGTTATTCCGGTATTCGTTTAGACGTCATTCAAGCGTTGATCACTTTGGTTAATGCAGAAGTTTATCCCTGTATTCCGAGCAAAGGTTCTGTGGGCGCTTCGGGAGATTTGGCTCCACTGGCGCATATGAGCCTGTTATTGCTGGGCGAGAGTAAAGCGCGTTACCGTGGGGAATGGCTGCCAGCTAAAGACGCCTTGGAGAAGGCAAATCTTAAACCGATTCGGTTGGCGGCAAAAGAAGGTCTGGCGTTGCTTAATGGCACACAAACCTCTACTGCTTTTGCCTTGAAAGGACTTTTTGCAGCAGAAGACTTACTTGCCTCAGCAGTGATTTGTGGCGCGATGTCTGTTGAAGCGGCACTGGGTTCTCGTAAACCATTTGATGCGCGTATCCATGAAGCACGAGGCCAGCAGGGGCAAATCGATGTAGCTGCTCTGTATCGTCTGGTATTGGAAGAACAAAGTGGTCTATCTGAATCTCATAAAAACTGTCCGAAAGTTCAAGACCCTTATTCATTGCGTTGCCAGCCACAAGTAATGGGCGCTTGCCTTACACAGATCCGTCATGCTGCCGACGTGATTATGACTGAAGCCAATGCGGTTTCTGATAATCCGTTGGTCTTTACCGACCAAGATGAAGTGATCTCTGGCGGTAACTTCCATGCTGAACCTGTTGCTATGGCATCGGATAATCTGGCTATTGCACTGGCGGAAATAGGTGCACTGTCAGAACGCCGTATCTCTTTGCTGATGGATAGCAACATGTCCCAGTTACCGCCGTTCCTCGTCAATAACAGCGGGGTGAACTCCGGCTTTATGATTGCTCAGGTGACAGCGGCAGCGTTGGCGAGTGAAAACAAAGCATTGGCGCATCCTTCCAGCGTTGACAGCTTGCCGACATCAGCGAATCAGGAAGACCATGTATCTATGGCTCCGGCGGCAGGTCGTCGTTTATGGGAAATGGCTGACAACGTGCGGGGTATTTTAGCGATTGAGTGGCTGACTGCCTGTCAGGGCATGGATTTCCGTGACGGATTGAAGAGCAGCCCGATACTGGAAAAAGCCCGTCATATCCTCCGTAATAAAGTCGCTTATTACGATAAAGATCGCTTTTTTGCACCAGATATTGACGCAGCTATCCAACTGTTGATTGAACAACAACTTTCAGCACTGCTACCTACCGGAAAATTATTGATAAATTAAACATAAATAAGTCGTCTAAGGCCGGTTTCTGCCCGGCCTTATCGTTGTATTTATCTTTCATATCTAATAATAAAGACACAAGGATAAATCATGCAAAACACTTCACAACTCAAGCGAGGCTTGAGCGTTCGCCACATTCGGTTTATGGCGTTGGGGTCAGCAATCGGGACTGGGCTTTTCTATGGTTCAGCAGAAGCCATTAAAGCCGCGGGTCCTGCGGTATTATTGGCATATGCCATTGGTGGGGCGGCCGTTTTCATGGTCATGCGGGCATTGGGGGAGATGGCGGTTCATCACCCTGTGGCGGGTTCTTTCTCTCATTATGCCAGTCACTACTTAGGGCCATTGGCAGGTTTTCTGACGGGATGGACTTACGTATTTGAAATGCTGGTTGTCTGCCTTGCTGATATCACCGCATTTGGTCTCTATATGAAACTCTGGTTTCCGCATGTTGACCAATGGATTTGGGTACTCAGCATCGTCTTTTTCATTGGGGCGATAAATCTGTGTAACGTCAAAGTTTTTGGTGAAATGGAGTTCTGGCTTTCTATCATTAAAGTCACTGCAATTGTTGCCATGATTGTCGGTGGCTTTGTGATCATGATGTATGGCTTCGGCCAGGAAGCGGGTCATGTCACTGGCCTGTCAAACTTGTGGGAACATGGCGGATTTATGCCAAATGGCATTGCGGGAGTGATTGCTTCGTTTACGGTGGTCATGTTTGCATTCGGTGGTATCGAAGTAATCGGTATTACAGCCAGTGAAGCGAAAAATCCAGAAAAATCCATCCCCCAGGCAATCAACGCTGTTCCATTCCGTATTTTGCTGTTTTATGTACTCACTCTGTTTGTCCTGATGTGTATCTATCCGTGGAATCAAATTGGCCAAAATGGCAGCCCATTTGTCCAGATATTCTCAAGTCTGGGAATCGATTCTGCGGCTAATATTCTGAATGTTGTCGTAATTACTGCGGCGATTTCAGCGATCAACAGTGATATCTTCGGCTCAGGACGGATGATGTATGGCATGGCACAGGAGAAACAAGCGCCCTCAGCCTTCACGAAATTAACCAAAAACGGCGTACCGTGGATCACTGTGCTGGTGATGTCGTGTGTACTGCTAATCGGTGTCGTTTTGAACTACCTGTTACCTGAAAAAGTGTTTGGGATCATTGCTTCCATTGCGACATTTGCAACGGTGTGGGTATGGCTGATGATTTTGTTGTCACAATTCATCATGCGCCGAAAAATACCGGCGGAAGAGGTCAAAAAGTTAAAATTCCCTGTTCCCCTTTGGCCTGCAGCACCTATTCTGACGATTTCATTCATGGCATTTATCATCGTCGTATTGGGATATTTCCCCAGTACCCGCATCGCGCTGTACGTCGGGATAGCATGGATAGCATTACTCACCCTTAGTTATTTCTTGTGGGTGAAAAAGTTGTGGGTGAAAAAAACGAGATAACGCCCAAATATACCACCCTGTGAATACAGGGTGGTTTTCTTACCCTCTCCAGAAAATAATTGCGCTTTATTGAACTCTCCCAGTAGGCCATTCTATTTGCTTATTTGCGTACTCTTTCTGTACAAACTGGCTGTAACATAGGTACTCACTGAGATAGGCTCATTATTCACTGACATAATTCCCATGCTCAGATAGCTGATTTGTGACTGGGATCATGGCAAAATAACGCGCTAATACATTTTTGTGGCTTGGAGATGCTTGTGGATAAGATTTTTGTGGATGAGGCCGTCGCGGAGCTGCATACCATTCTGGATATGCTGCGCTGGTCAGCCAGCCGTTTTAATGCCGCCAATATCTATTACGGTCATGGGACGGACAATTCGTGGGATGAGGCTTTGCAGTTGGTTCTGCCAACACTGCACCTGCCTCTGGACGTTCCTGAATCCATGATGGCAGCTCGTCTGACCTCAACCGAGCGTCATTGTATTGTGGAACGTGTTCTGCGCCGTATTAATGAACGTATTCCGGTTGCCTACCTGACTAACCGGGCCTGGTTCTGCGGTCATGAATTTTATGTTGATGAACGTGTGCTGGTTCCCCGCTCACCGATTGGTGAATTAGTTAACAACCAATTTGCAGGATTGCTTCCACAGGAGCCATCTACTATTTTGGATCTGTGTACCGGAAGTGGCTGTATCGCGATTGCCTGCGCACATGAGTTCCCTGAAGCCGAAGTTGATGCCGTTGACATTTCAGGTGATGCATTGGCAGTGACTGAACAGAATATTGAAAATCATGGGCTTTTGAATCGCGTTATTCCTATCCTTTCTGATTTATTCCGTGATATGCCACCGATGAAATACGATCTGATTGTCACTAATCCTCCTTATGTGGACGAAGAAGACATGAACGATCTGCCCGATGAATTCCTCCGTGAACCTGAATTGGGATTGGCTGCGGGAGTTGATGGGTTGATACTGGCTTGTCGTATTCTTGCGAATGCGCCGGATTTCCTGACCGAAGAAGGGGTGCTGATCTGTGAAGTGGGTAACAGCATGGTGCATCTGATTGATCAATATCCTGACGTGCCATTTACATGGCTGGAGTTCGAAAACGGTGGTGATGGTGTCTTTATGCTGACACGCGAGCAATTAGTCGAACATCACGAATATTTTCGCCTGTTTAAAGATTAATATTTTTTCATCATACTCAATGGATAAGGCTGTTCTTGATTAAATTCAAGGCAAATAAAAGTGCCGGAATAAGATAGGTTTTAATCATTGAGTGAGTTATTGTTAATTAATCTAATCTTTAACGCATAATTAATTGATGGCAGGGTAGGAATGGCTGGAAATAGTATTGGGCAATTTTTCCGTGTTACCACATTCGGTGAATCTCACGGAATTGCATTGGGATGTATTGTCGATGGCGTTCCTCCAGGAATTGCCATTACTGAAGCTGATCTGCAAATCGATTTGGACAGGCGACGTCCGGGAACCTCCCGTTATACGACACAGCGCCGCGAACCTGATCAAGTCCGTATTCTTTCAGGTGTCTTTGAAGGAGTAACAACGGGCACCAGCATTGGCCTGATGATTGAAAACACCGACCAGCGTTCACAAGATTACAGTGCAATTAAAGATGTTTTTCGCCCGGGACATGCTGATTATACCTACGAACAAAAATATGGGCTGCGTGATTATCGCGGAGGCGGGCGTTCCTCTGCCCGTGAAACAGCGATGCGCGTCGCGGCTGGCGCAATTGCTAAAAAATATCTACTGGAAAAACACGGTATCCGAATTCGTGCTTGCCTGACTCAGATGGGGGATATTCATTGCGAATTGAAAGATTGGGATCTCGTTGAACAGAATCCTTTTTTCTGCCCTGATGAAAGTAAACTGACCCAGCTTGATGAATTATTGCGCACCCTGAAAAAAGAAGGTGATTCTATTGGTGCCAAAGTGACCCTTGTTGCTGAGAATGTGCCTGTCGGATTGGGTGAGCCTGTTTTTGACCGTCTGGATGCAGATATCGCGCACGCCTTGATGAGCATTAATGCAGTGAAAGGCGTTGAAATCGGTGATGGTTTTGGTGTTGTCAACTTACGCGGTAGTGAAAACCGAGACGAAATTACCTCTCAGGGATTCACCAGTAATCATGCTGGCGGCATTCTGGGCGGGATCAGTAGCAGCCAGCCGATTATCGCTCATATCGCTCTGAAACCGACGTCCAGTATTATGGTGTCCGGCAAAACTATTAATCGCCAGGGTGAAGAAGTCGATATGGTGACCCGTGGCCGCCACGATCCTTGTGTAGGGATACGTGCTGTACCGATTGCAGAAGCGATGATGGCGATTGTACTGATGGATCACTTACTGCGTCAGCGGGCGCAATGTGCTGACGTCATCTTTCCATTGCCACGCTGGTAAATCGGTAAGAGAACGTCTGAAATACAAGCATCTGGGTGATGCGGCAGGCATCATGATCATTGGTAAGCAGTTTTCTGGTGAAATAAATCATGGAATGGTCATTATTAAGTCCGGAAATTTACGGTTTCCTGTTTTTGGTTGCGATAGTTGCTGGGTTTATCGATTCTATTGCAGGTGGTGGTGGGTTGTTGACCATTCCTGCATTACTGTCAGTCGGTGTTTCTCCTGTTCAGGCGCTGGCGACGAATAAACTTCAAGCGGTTGGCGGTTCTTTCTCCGCCAGCCTTTATTTTATTCGTCGTGGCGCAGTGGATTGGCGCTCCCAACGTTTTGCGATAGCTATGACTCTGCTTGGTGCCATGCTGGGAGCCTTGCTGGTTCAATTTGTATCCCCAGATTTTCTGCGTTATCTCCTGCCGGTTCTGGTGATTATCATTGGTCTTTATTTTCTGCTAGTGCCGAATATTGGCGCTGAAGATCGGCCGCGTCGCTTGGAGCCTCTGGCATTTGGTTGCCTTGCCGGAGGCGGAATTGGCTTTTATGATGGTGTATTTGGGCCGGGAACAGGCTCCTTTCTGGCGCTGTCTTATGTGATGCTCTACGGTTACAATCTGGCGAAAGCGACGGCACATGCGAAGGTGCTGAATTTTGCATCCAATATAGGTTCACTGGGCTTTTTTATTCTTGGTGGGCAGGTCTTGTGGCTATTGGGTCTTGTGATGCTAATAGGGCAAGCGATTGGTGCTCGGCTAGGAGCGGGTTTAGTCCTGAGCCGAGGGCAAAAAATGATCCGTCCGATGCTGGTAACAATTTCTTTTCTGATGAGTATCAAACTACTCCATGACCATCATGGCGATACTATCCGCTCTTGGTTAGCATTTTATTTTTGATTTTAGGATCCTGCCTTAACTCATGACTGCACATCACTATCAACAACTCATTGAAATTTTTGATAATTGCTTTAGCGATGACTGTAACACCCGTTTAATAAAAGGTGATGACGAGCCGATTTATCTGCCTGTAGATGATCAAGTCGGCTATAATCGGGTAGTGTTTGCCCACGGTTTTTATGCCAGTGGTTTGCATGAAATATCGCATTGGTGCATTGCGGGTAAAGAGCGTCGCAAACGGGTCGATTTTGGTTACTGGTACTGCCCTGATGGGCGTGATGCCCAAACTCAGTCTGAGTTTGAGCAAGTCGAAATCAAACCACAGGCACTGGAATGGCTATTCTGTATGGCAGCGGGTTTTCCTTTCAACGTCAGTTGTGACAATCTTGAAGGGGATTGTGAGCCAGATCGCTTTGCTTTTCAGCGTAAAGTTCATACACAAGTTATCGCATATCTTGAAAACGGAATACCCACACGAGCAGCGCGCTTTATTCAAGGACTGCACTCGTTCTACAATACGCCCTCACTGACAGCAGAACACTTTCCTTGTCCGGAAAATCCTTTTGCTAACTGATATTTGATTTTGAGGAAATATAATGCTCGCAGAGTTTGAAACACGCATTCTGGCACATATAGATAACATGGTTGAACATGCCAGTGATGACGAATTATTTGCTGGTGGATACCTCCGTGGGCATCTGACATTGGCTGTTGCTGAGTTGGAACAAGAAGGCGCTAATACCATTGAACAGCTTCATCAGCGTGTTGAAGAGAGCATCCATAGGGCGATCAGGGCAGGAGAGCTGGCTCCACCAGATCAGGTTTTGGTTTTATCGACATGGCAAAATCTACTGGATAGTGCGAAAGACCAATTAATTGATTATAAATAACTTATATGTGGGGTTATTCATATAGCCCCTTTATTTTTTCTGTTATGTTGGTGTAATTATCATCTGTAAATATATAAATGTTAATTTATTTTTTAAGGTTAAATAAAATAGGATATTAAATTTATCAGGATATATAAATGTCTTTAACAAATTGAGAGGGAAGGCATGTTTTTTATTCGTCCAACACAGATATTAGATGCAGGAGTATTACCAGCAATAGAACGGTCAGCGAGCCAGCTATTTCTCTCGACACCTGAATTGGCATGGATTGCTGATGGCCATACCCAAACGGAACAGCAGCATTTAGATTATATTTTGCAACAGAATAGTTGGGTTGCCTTGAATGGCGATAATCAGCCTGTCGGTTTTATTCTGGCAAAACCGCTGGATGATGGCTTACATATTATGGAACTCTCGGTGCATAGGGATTGGCAGAAGAAAGGTATAGGAAAAGCGTTGATTGATACCGTTATTCAGGTCGCTGAGCAGCGCGGCTTTCAGGCTGTCACATTGACAACTTTTCGTCATATAAACTGGAACGCCCCATTTTATCGGCGACTGGGGTTTTTTATCTTAGAACCTCGACAAATTGCTGGTGCTTTGTGTCAGATCCTGCAACGTGAAATTGAATACGGGTTTGCAGAAAATCAACGCTGTGCGATGAAGCGTTTGGTTGTTACAACAGATTATCACGATTGAGTTTTGAGAATAGAGACTGCGGGTTGTTACTCTGCACCAAACACTGTTTGACTGTGCCTGATGCAGATATATGACTTTATAGTGTGTGATTTAAGGTTTTCCAGCTTTAACTTCCCTGCCTCGTAATAATTTTCTGACCCAGAATCGGTTTGGGTGCAAGGCCGCCAATGTTTCATCATCAAGTGGTAGAGCTTCCCCAAAAATCTGCCCTGCGAGTAATTCTGCGCTCAACGGAGCAGAACATAATCCACGGGAACCTAATGCACCAATAACAAATAAATCAGGATAATAAGGAGATTCTTCAATTGTCTCATCAGTGTTTATCCTTTGAGATAAACCAGCATATTTGACCATAATTTGACTGAAAATAGGTACATTGCCTACCATCGGCATATGATCCCGAATAACACATCGTATCCCTTGACGGGATTTCGCTTCTGAAATATTGACTTGTTTCACCCAATCGACATCGGGTAAAGATTTTAATAAACGATCACGATTTTCTTGCTGTTCTGCGGGAGAATACTGAGTATCAACGTTCCCTCGCTGATAGCTGGCACCGATACAATGATGTTGATTTTGAGGATTCGCAGGAGTCAGATAGCCATCGTAACACAGTACGTTTTTCAGTTGACTGAGACGGGTAGTGGTCGGGATATGGCTGACTTGTCCACGAACAGCAGTAACGGGCAGTTTTTCAGTTTGTGCAAATTGCGTCAGGCAGTGTCCATTAGCAATGATAACGACCCTGTGGTTTTTGTGCAGTGATTGCCCCTGGTGCTCAATATGCAACTGCCAACCGTATTCATCTTGAACTAATTGAGTCATTTTGTGGTTGAAATAGGTGAGCATTCCACGCCGTTCTGCCAGATTGATGGCTTCCTGAGTCAATTGAGCCGGAGATAACCATCCTCCCTGTGGATAGTGGATACCATGATAATTAACATCTAATCCGCTCGCTTGGCTCAATTTCTGGCGATCCATTCCAATTGCAATCTCTTCTAACCACGATGTTTGCAGCATCTTGGCAATTTTTTTGTCACTTTTTTCATCGTAAGCCAACTGGCTGACACCGCACCATTGATAATCAAAGGAAACATTTTCATCAATTAGCTGATCATATTGACGGCGGGCAAAGGTAAAGGCGGAGATAAAGAAACGTTCCAGTAAGTCGTCACGGCCATTCAGTAACGGATAAATGGCTCCCTGCTGATTGCCTGATGCATTTTGTGCGGGTTGGTTATCTTGGCAATACAGTGTCACTTTCGCGCCCCGGCGTAATAGTGCAAGTGCAGTTAATACACTGGCGATGCCGCCACCAATGATGGCGATATCATCGGTATCGGTAGCTGCTTGTCGGGCAAACCATGGAGTATCTGATGAGGAAAAAAGGAAATGTGCAGATGGAGCCAGAACCCCTGTCAGCATCTCTCTTTTATGTCCAAAGCCTTTTATTTTTTTGACATCAAATCCGGCTCCCTGCAATCCACGTCGAACGATTCCCGCTGACGTAAATGTTGCAAATGTTCCTTCTGGACGAGAAAATCTTGCCATTGCAGTGAACAGTTGTTCGCTCCACATCTGCGGATTTTTGGATGGTGCAAAACCATCTAAAAACCAAGCATCAATTTTTCCAGTTAAATTCGAATTTATCCTCGGTAATAGATCATTTACGTCACCAAACCAGAGATCCAGTGTGACAGTGCCATTATTCAGCATTAGCCTGTGACAGCCTGCAAGAGGTAAAGGCCATTGCTGACATAACTCTTCAGAAAATACTTGAAGTTCTGGCCAGCGCTGATGCGCAGTCTTCAAGTCCGCTGTCGTTAATGGGTATTTTTCAAAACTGATGTAATGAAGCCGTTTTAAAGGTGTATCAGGATATTGTTGTCTGAAGGTTGAAAAAGCTCGCCAAAGTGTCAGGAAATTCAACCCAGTACCGAATCCAGTTTCAGCAATAATACAATCAGGGCGGGAGTGCGTATTAAAACGTTGGGGAAAATGATTACCTTTTAAAAAAACATATAAAGTTTCTTCCAAGCCATCTTGATTTGAAAAATAAACATCATCAAACTGCTCAGAAACAGGTGTACCCTGTTCATTCCAGTTTAGGGTTGCGCTGCTGATAGCACTCTTTTTCACAATAATGCCTGTATGGTTGATAAAAATAATATGAGATTTTAACGGTGTTCATACTGTTGTACCACCCGTGAGAAAAGTTAGCACTTGAGTCCAGATCAACTTTTCCGTGAGTTTTTAACCTGATCGGACTTGTTCGGCGTACAAGTGTACGCTAAAGTGCAGGGCAGAAATCCCGCAGGTAAAAATGATGAGGTAATGAATGAAACGTGCAGTAATCACTGGTCTGGGGATTGTTTCCAGTATTGGTAATAACCAGAAAGAGGTGCTGGAGTCTCTGAGAGAAGGCCGTTCCGGGATAACTTTTTCTGAAGAATTCAAAGAGATGGGGCTTCGTAGCCACGTCTGGGGTAATATAAAACTGGATATATCTGGTCTAATTGATCGTAAAACTCAGCGTTTTATGAGCGATTCATCTGTTTATGCTTATCTTGCAATGGATGAAGCGATTAAAGATTCTGGTTTGTCCGATGAGCAAGTTTCCAATTTGCGCACGGGTCTGGTTGTGGGTTCAGGTGGCGGTTCTCCACGTAATCAGGTTAGTGGATCGGATGGTATGCGAGCCAAAGGGCTGCGTGGCGTTGGGCCTTATATGGTGACGCGGGCAATGGCTTCTGGTGTATCAGCCTGTCTGGCAACACCATTCAAAATCAAAGGGGTGAACTATTCCATTAGTTCTGCCTGTTCAACTTCTGCACACTGTATTGGCCACGCAGTTGAATTGATCCAGCTTGGTAAGCAGGATGTTATTTTTGCCGGCGGCGGTGAAGAACTGAGCTGGGAAATGGCCTGTGAGTTTGATGCAATGGGAGCGCTTTCTACTAAATATAACGAAACACCAGAACTTGCTTCCCGCACTTATGATCAGGGGCGTGACGGTTTTGTCATCGCAGGCGGTGGCGGTATCGTTGTGGTTGAAGAATTAGAGCACGCATTAGCTCGTGGTGCGCACATATATGCTGAAATCATCGGTTATGGGGCAAATTCTGATGGCGCGGATATGGTTGCACCTTCTGGCGAGGGGGCTGTTCGCTGCATGAAGCTGGCTCTTGATGGTATTGAAGGTGGCGTGGATTACATCAATACCCACGGAACATCAACCCCGATTGGTGACTTGAAGGAGTTGGGAGCTATCCGCGAAGTGTTTGGTGATAACACCCCTGCTATTTCGGCCACCAAAGCGATGACGGGGCACTCTTTAGGAGCGGCTGGTGCGCACGAAGCCATTTACAGTTTATTAATGCTGGAACATGGTGTTATTGCACCAAGTATCAATATTGATAACTTGGATGAGAAAGCGTTAGGCATGAATATTATCACTGAACCTACCGAACGCGAGCTAAGAACAGTAATGTCCAATAGCTTCGGGTTCGGCGGTACAAATGCATCCCTGGTGATGCGCAAATATTCGAACTGATTTTTTGACGGCTGAAAAATTCATCAGTTAAAATGAAAGCCAATCCATTGATTAGATGGGTTGGTTTTTTATTATATTGTTGTACGTCTGTTACCGCGTTTTATTTTTAGTAAAATAAATGGAACAATTATTATCAATAAAGTGGTGTTTAGAAATTCATAGGAATATTCACTGTGAATGTTTCGGCACCCCTCATACAGCATTAGCTATACAGTCGCATAGATACTATCGTTTATGGTTACTCCTACATTATTTAATTAAGCCAAAGGATTTAGCCAACCCATGATATTGGACAACTTGTTTTTTTACATAATCATCTAATTCTTTGCCGACCATGTTGAATTCAAATAATCCACGTAAATCACGTTCCTTTTTAAACTCTTCTGTTTGCTGTAATTTTTTAAATGTTTTTATCCACCATTGATATTGTTCATCTGTGACTTTTGGACCCATATAGAAACCACGAACAACTGGCCAAACGATGTTATATCCCTGTTCTTTTGCGGTTGGAATATTTGCTAGCTTACCTTTCAAACGTTGTTCAGCATAGACAGCAAGAACACGGATTTTATCGTCAGTGAGGTAAGGTACGGTTTCACTGAGTTCCCAGGAAACGGCTTGAATGTGATTGCTTAGTAGAGCAGTGATAGGTTCTCCACCGCCTTCAAACGCAACATAGCGTATTTTTTGCGGATCAACACCCACTTCTTTCGCCAGTAGTGCTGTTTTCATCCAATCTTGACTTCCTATGGATGCACTTGCACCGAATACTATCTTGTTAGGGTCTTTTTGGAAGGCACCCATTAAGTCTTTTAAAGTCTTATAGGGAGAGTCTCCGCGCACAGCTATCATTCCATAGTCAGTACCCATACTAGCTAACCAGCGTACATCATTCACATGGTAACGACCGAATTTTCCTTGAGAAAGGTTAAGCAAAGAACCACCAGAGAATGCCACTATGGTTCCAGGCTCTGCGGGACGTTGAGCGATGATGGTATTATAAGCGACAGCTCCGATTCCTCCAGGCATGAAAGCCACGCTCATAGGAGAGTTGATAGCTTTAGTATCTAATAATGTTATTTGTGCTAGCTTACAGGTTAAATCAAACCCACCACTAGGTTTGGCTGGAGCAATACATTCCGTTTTATCGGGAGCATTGTCTGCAAATGTATTGGTACAGGCAAGTAAAGTAGCAACAGCTAATACCTTGATTAATATTGTTTCCATTTGTTTCTTCTCATCGTATCAGTAAATGAGATAACTCAGGCAAGTTGTTGGGCTACACCATTTATAGATATAAAACCTTTCATTTACCTTTCATTAATCAGAAAAATTTATTTGGATGTGACGTTAGTCACTCAATTTACATAACACCTCGGATAACGGTGCTAATAAATGATTACCAACTTTCTTTTGCTTATGATCTTGTTGTAGTGTGGGAAAATGAAAAAAACAGCAGGTTTCTTATTTATCTTGCCAATTTATATGAGGTAAACATATTCAGCGCACTGAATATGTTGAGGTATTGATTAATGATTATAAATATTATTGATTCTTGAAACCATAAAAAAGCAAGGAGATACTTAAAAATGCGTCTCTTATTAGTTGAGGACCACCCTGACTTGTCACATTGGCTGCAAAAAGCATTAAGCAGTTCTGGATTTGCAGTTGATATTGCTGAAGATGGAATTGCGGCGGATCAGCTTTTGCTGACGGAAGATTATACCCTGCTAATCTTGGATGTTGCCTTACCCAGATTGGATGGAATCTCCCTGTTATCACGGCTGCGTAAGCGCGGGCAAAATTTGCCCGTGTTGTTATTGACTGCCAAAGTGGATGTTGCCGATCGCGTGAAAGGGTTAAATTCGGGCGCTGATGACTATGTAACTAAGCCTTTTGATTTTGAAGAATTAGAAGCTCGTATTCGAGCACTGTTACGCCGTGGCATGGGATTGCCGCTAGGGATACAGCAATTTGGCTCATTGGTTTACGAAGACGCAGGTTATTTCTTATTGGATAATCAACCGCTGGCGTTGACTCCCAGGGAATTCTCAGTTTTAACAACCCTGTTTCACCGTCGTGGACGCCCTGTCTCGAAACAACAACTGTTTGAGCAGGTATTTTCTTTATCTGATGAAGCAAATCCACAAAGCATCGAACTGTATGTGCATCGGTTACGGAAGAAGCTTTTTAACAGTGATGTCGGAATATGTACATTGCGAGGATTGGGATATCGATTGGAATTGCAAAAATAATGAAACTGTTCAAAGCCCCACGCTCATTGTTTCATCAGTTACTCCTGTTCTTTGGTGCGCCATTGTTGTTATTGGGCGGGGCTTCTGTGTATACCCATTATTTTAGTGCGGAAAATGCGGCGACACTTGCCTATGATCGGACGTTACTTGCATCGGCAAGAACAGTTGCGGAGCGTCTGACAGTAAAGAATAAACAGTTAAACGTTGATGTGCCTTATATCGTTTTGGACAGTTTTGAACGTAATACGAATGATCGTCTCTACTATCAGGTGATATCACCGGCAGGGAGAACCATTTCCGGTTACGATAATTTACCTCCCATTCCTCAATATACCCAGCGTTCGCAACTGTATACGGCCTTGGTATATTTTTATAACGCGGAATATCAGGGATACCCCATCCGTGTTGCGGCCTTGTATCAGCCGATCAACGAAGGAGGGGTAATGGGCATGGCATTGATACTGGTGGCTGAAACTGTGGATTCCCGCCAATATTTAGCGCGACAATTACTGATTTCTTCCCTGATAAGCCAGGGAACCGTAGTGGTATTGACACTGATTCTTGCCTATTTCCTGTTAAAGCAGCTTCTTAAACCACTGCGCAGGTTATCAGGCATGATGGTGCTCCGTTCAGCCAATGACTTAACCCCATTGCCGGATATTTTGCCGTGGTCAGAGCTTTCACCATTGCTTCGGGCATTTAATCGCTACATAGAACGGTTAAAACTGATGGTTGGGCGTCAAGCCCGGTTCAGTGCTGATGCTTCTCATCAACTCAGGACACCTTTAAGTGTATTAAAAACACAGATAGCCGTGGCACTCAATGATAAAGATCCTTATCCGAGCAGAAAAATCATCAACTCTATTAACAAGACCGTAGATAACATGATCTCACTGACTGATCGTCTGTTATATCTTTCACAGTTGAAAGTGCATGAGAAAGAAGCTATCCAGAATTATCAGCCCGTCAATATTGTGGAATTATTACAGCAAGCCTGTTTTTCCCGTTTGCAACAGGCGGAAAGTAAAAATATTGATTTGGGTTATGAAGGAGAAAATACCTTTTGGATCAAGGGAGAACCCGTATTGTTGACAGAAATGTGTGCTAACTTGTTGGATAACGCCATTAAATATACGCCTGCTGCGGGAATGGTGACGGCAAGAGTAAGTATGACAGCGGACAAAAAATACTGTTGCCTCGAAGTTGATGATTCAGGGCCGGGCATCGCGCAAGAAAATATTACTCAATCGTTGATGGCGTTTAACCGTCTGGATAATGCAGCGGGGCTGGAAGGCGCTGGATTGGGGCTGACTATTGTTAAGGATATCAGCCTGTACCACGGTGCGACTCTCCAGCTTTTGCCCAGTATTGTACTGGGCGGTTTGCTGGTGAGAATTTTATTCCGCCTTCCTGCGGGTGAGAGGAATACGTAGGCGCTGGGCGAGTATAACCCCTGCCAGAACAATGCCGCCGCCGATCAGATGATAGCTTTGCATTTTCTCACGCAGAAACACAATGGCGATAATGGCGGTAAATACAGGAGCCAGATTCATAAATACAGAAGTCATATTCGCGCCTAGGCGAGTCACGCCCTGTATCCACAGATAGGGCGCAAGAATTGAGGCGGGGATGCCCGCGAACAGGACTAAGGAAATGTTATCGCTAGTTAACTGGACATCTTTTGTCATCATGAAATTAGGCAAAAGCAGCAAAAGGCTAAACCCGATTTGTATATAAAGTGATTGCCAATTGGGTAATGGGATCGCCCAACGTTTTGTCAACACCCCATATAAGGCGTAGGAAGCGGATGCAATAAATAGCATCACTTCGCCGATCCCCAGACCGTGCTCTAATAAGGAAGCGGGTTCACCTTTGCTGACCAGCCACACTAGGCCGAACAACGAAAACACAGTACCCAGGGTGATACCTACTGTGGGAGCAATCCGTAAGGCAAAGATACTGATGATAACCGTCAACAACGGAATCAGTGAAGTAAAGATTCCTATCAATGTTGCACTCACAGTATGAGCAGCGTAATAGGCCATACTTTGGTTAAGTACCATGCCCAGAGTACCCAGAATCAATAACTTCCACCAATACTGGATAACCATTTTCCGCTGTTTCAGGACAGGCCATAAAACGAAAGGAGTTAAAGCCAGAAACGCAATGAACCAACGATAGAAAGCAATGGCAGCAGGCTCAATTGCAGTGGCTGCTGCTTTACTGACAACGGCATTAATTGACCAAATCAGAACAGCAATAAAGGGAAACAAGAAATTTATCATTGAATTAATTTATTCATGTAAGTGCATAGTGTATTTAGTGTAACAATGACCCGTTTTTTGGGTCATGTATTAAATGGTTAGTTGCTGTGATATGCTTCCGGCTTTTTAAGGATGAAGTATGGCCAAAGTTGATGTCTATTGCCGTTATTGCCACAAATCAGAACAGGTCAAAGGACATGGGAAAGGAAATGGCGGACATCCTCGTTATCGCTGTTATAGCTGCTGTAAGGTCTTTCAGTTGGCGTATACCTATCAGGCCTGCAAACCCGGCGTTAAAGAACAGATTGTCGATATCGCGATGAATAACGGGGGAATTCGTGACACCGCTCGGATCCTGAAAGTCGCCACCGCCACCGTCATGAAAACATTAAAAACCTCAGACCCCGAAACGTAACGACACTTCCCCTTGCGGAATGTGGCATCCAGATTGTCTGTGAAATCGACGAGCAATGGTCGTTTGTCGGCAATAAGAAAAACCAACGCTGGCTTTGGTATGCTTGGGAACCCCGCCTGAAGCGAATAGTGGCTCATGTTTTTGGCGATCGCAGTCGAAAAACGTTAGACAAGCTGCTTACCCTCTTATCTTCCTTTACTATTCGGTTTTACTGCACGGATGACTATGTTGTTTATGACCCACTTCCCGAGGAAGAGCACTTGACTGGAAAGGCGTTTACTCAGCGTATAGAGAGAACGAATTTAACGCATCGTACCCGAATCAAAAGGCTGAATAGAAAAACCATTGGGTATTCAAAATCGGAAGAAATGCACGATAAAGTGATAGGAACCTTTATTGAACGTGAACATTATTTTTAATACCTAATCTAATCATTTAATACATGACCGTTTTTTGTATATAGTGATAATCAGACAACAGATGTGGCAATCCAGATAACTCTCTCATTTCTGACAATAGGTTTTATGTCGATTAAGTGGCAGAATAGGGGATCACGCCCATTTAAGTCGTTGGATGAGAAAAGTGAAAATTTTGGTTGATGAAAATATGCCTTACGCTGAACAACTTTTTCAGCAATTAGGCGAAGTACAGGCAATCCCGGGGCGCCCAGTCCCTGCGGGTGCTCTGGAACAGGCTGATGCCTTTATGGTGCGTTCTGTCACTAAAGTTAATGAATCCTTGTTGAAAGGCAGTTCTGTTAAATTTGTGGGTACTGCCACTGCGGGGATGGATCATGTTGATCAGCAATGGTTGTCGCAGGCAGGAATTGGCTTCTCAGCCGCGCCGGGATGCAATGCGATTGCGGTTGTTGAGTATGTATTTTCTGCACTGATGTTATTGGCGGAACGGGATCAATTTCAACTCAAAGATAAAACTGTCGGCATTGTCGGTGTGGGTAATGTCGGGGGGCGTCTGGCTGATCGGCTGGCTGCTTTGGGTGTGAAAACCTTACTGTGCGACCCTCCTCGTGTCGATCGGGGTGATGAAGGTGAATTCTGGCCGTTGGAAAAATTAGTACAGGAAGCGGATATTCTGACTTTCCATACTCCGCTTAATCAATCAGGCCGTTATCAGACTTATCATCTGGCCGATGCAGGATTACTTTCTGCATTACCGGACAACCGAATTTTGATTAATGCCAGCCGTGGTGAAGTGGTTGATAATCAAGCACTACTTTCAGTATTGCAAAGTGGAAAAAAATTACGTGTTGTGCTTGATGTCTGGGAACCAGAGCCTAACCTTTCATTACCCTTACTGGCTTTGGTTGATATCGGTACACCCCATATTGCAGGGTACACTCTGGAAGGCAAAGCACGTGGTACGACTCAGGTCTTTGAGGCTTACTGCGAATTTCTGGGGCAACCATACAGGGCGGAATTGTCCGACCTTTTGCCTGAACCTGATTTCAGCCATATCACCGTACATGGCGAAGTGACACAAAGCATCCTGAAGCGCTTGATACATTTAGTGTATGATGTGCGCCGTGATGACGCACCACTACGTCAGGTCGCTGAACAGAATGGCGCTTTTGACCGATTGCGTAAAAACTATCCAGAGCGCCGGGAATGGTCTTCCCTGACGGTGCATTGTGACTCAGAAAGCAGCGCCCAATTACTGTCTGAAATTGGGTTTAACGCCAAAGTGATTTAATACAGGCAGGCGTTCCTGCCTGTCAGCAAAATAAAGAAGTGGAGAAAACCAACATGTCAGAAGGCTGGAATATTGCGCTCTTGGGTGCAACAGGCGCAGTAGGTGAAGCGATATTGGCGTTATTACAGGAGCGCCAGTTTCAGGTTGGTGAACTGCATCTTCTTGCCAGTGAGCAAAATGCTGGGAAAATTCAGCGTTTTAATGGTAAAAGCATCACCGTTTATGATGCCGCAGAATTTGATTGGTCACAGGTGCAGCTTGCGTTTTTTGCTGCGACGAAAGAAGCAACGGCACAATATGTTGAAAAGGCAACGGAAGCGGGCTGTCTGGTGATCGACAGCAGCGGATTGTTTGCCGCAGAGCCGGATGTACCTCTGGTCGTACCGGGAGTTAACCCACACGCTTTGGCTGAATATCGCAACCGCAACATTATTGCTGTGGCGGACAGCTCAACAAGCCAGGTTTTGACGGCCATTAAGCCATTGATCGATCTCGCAGGTATTGCACGTTTAAATCTGACCAATTTATTGCCGGTTTCCGTACATGGCAAAGCCGCCATTAATGAATTGGCAGGGCAAAGTGCCCGTTTATTGAGCGGCGTTCCGCCGGATGAAAGTCTTTTTAACAAACAATTAGCTTTCAATCTGCTGCCTTTATTGCCTGATGCCGAAGGCTCAGTACGTGAAGAGCGTCGCATTGTCGATCAAATTCGCAGAATATTACAGGACGAAGGGCTACCTATTTCAGTCAGTTGTGTTCAATCTTCGGTTTTCTACGGAATTGCCCAGATGGTGAGTGTGGAAACACTGCGTCCAGTCGGCACAGAAGAAGCGCGTGAAGAGCTTGAACGTTTTGCAGAAATTCAGGTCTCAGAAGAGGGAGATTATCCCACTCAGGTCACGGATGCATCCGGTAGTGACAGGTTGAGTATTGGCTGTCTGCGTAATAATTATGGTATGCCGGAGATGCTGCAATTCTGGTCGGTTGCCGACAATATCCGTTTTGGCGGTGCGCTGATGGCGGTTGAAATCGCAGAAAAACTGATGCAGGAGCAATTCTACTGATGTCTGATGCAGAGCTGAGTCAGTCTGTACCAGAGGCAGAAAAAGTGAAAATTGCACTGGGGATTGAATATGATGGCAGCCGCTATTATGGTTGGCAGCGCCAGCAAGAAGTAAAAAGTGTGCAGGAATGTCTGGAAAAAGCTTTGTCAAAAGTGGCAGATGAACCGATTTCGGTTTTCTGTGCAGGCAGAACGGATGCGGGGGTACATGCTACTGGGCAGGTAGTGCATTTTAAAACCTCAGCACAACGTAAAGATGCTGCCTGGACAATGGGAGTCAATAGTCATTTGCCACCCGATATCGCAGTGCGCTGGGTAAAAACGGTGGATGATGAATTTCATGCCCGTTTCAGTGCAACGGCACGTCGTTATCGATATATAATCTTTAACCATCGCTATCGCCCTGCGGTGTTAGCACAGGGCGTCACGCATTTTCACTATCTACTCGATGAGAGAAAAATGCATGAAGCGGCGCAGAGTTTACTGGGAGAGAATGACTTTACTTCTTTCAGGGCAGTACAGTGCCAATCTAATTCACCGTGGCGCAATATGATGCACATTAATGTCAGTCGGCACGGGCATTATGTGGTGGTGGACATTAAAGCGAATGCATTTGTTCATCACATGGTACGTAATATTGTTGGCAGTTTGCTGGAAATTGGTTGTAGTAATCAGGATATCGGCTGGATGGCTGAACTACTGGCACTGAAAGACAGAACAAAAGCGGCGGCAACAGCCAAAGCTGAGGGATTATATTTAGTTGCGGTGGATTATCCTGAGCACTTTGGTTTACCTGCACCCACTATGGGGCCGTTGTTTCTAGCTAATGATTTAATCTGACATTTTCAAAATGTGACAGGGATGTTCGAGCATAACGAGGAATATTATGGAATTTTTAACTCATTTTGTTGATTTTGCTAAGTTCATTGTCGATTTTATTTTACACATTGATGCACATTTGAAGGAATTGGTCAGTGATTATGGCAATTGGGTATATGGCATCTTATTCCTGATCATATTTTGTGAAACGGGTCTGGTGGTCACGCCATTTTTGCCGGGAGATTCGCTGCTGTTTGTGGCAGGCGCATTATCTGCATTAGATTCCAATGATCTGAATGTGCATATTATGGTGGCGTTGATGATTACAGCGGCAATTATTGGTGACGCTGTAAACTATACAATTGGTCGTATTTTTGGTGAAAAATTATTTACCAACCCGAATTCAAAGATTTTCCGCCGCAGTTATTTGGATAAAACCCATGAGTTTTATGAAAAACACGGTGGAAAAGCGATAATTCTGGCACGATTTGTGCCGATTATTAGAACATTTGCACCGTTCGTTGCGGGAATGGGGAAAATGTCTTACCGCCATTTTGCTGCTTATAATGTAATCGGTGCATTTATATGGGTGCTATTATTCACGTATGCCGGTTATTTATTCGGCGATATGCCAATCATACAGCAGAACCTGAAATTATTGATTGTTGCAATTATCTTTATTTCTATCCTGCCAGGCATCATTGAAATTTGGCGTCATCGACGAGCTGCATCCAAAAAAGCAGTAGATGGCAAGTAGATAACCGTTAGTAGGTTTGAACAGTTTTTTTATCCACACTGTAATGGCATTGTGGTTTAATGGCACGTAAAACAAAAGCTGGCATAGGCCAGAATCAGACGGAAAGGTTCATTAATGAGCTGGATTGAAAAGATTCTCAATAAAAGCAAAATCATGCAAACTCGTAAGGCAAGTATACCTGAGGGAGTTTGGACAAAATGTGATAGTTGTGGTCAGGTACTTTATCGTGCTGAATTAGAGCGTAACCTTGAAGTGTGCCCGAAGTGTGACCACCACATGCGGATTTCAGCCCGTGAGCGATTGCATACATTTCTGGATCAAGGAACCGGTATCGAATTAGGCAGTGAACTGGAACCTAAAGATCTTCTGAAATTCCGTGACACTAAAAAATACAAAGATCGTTTGGTAGCAGCCCAGAAGCAGACGCAGGAAAAAGATGCGCTGATTGTGATGAAAGGCTCACTGTACGAAATGCCAGTTGTAGCAGGATCATTTGAATTTGCCTTTATGGGTGGCTCCATGGGCTCTGTAGTCGGTGCGCGTTTTGTCCGCGCTGTCGAACAGTCACTGGAAGACAACTGCCCACTCGTCTGTTTTACTTCCAGTGGTGGCGCACGGATGCAGGAAGCGCTGATGTCTCTGATGCAGATGGCAAAAACCAGTGCCGCGCTGGCGAAAATGCAAGATCGAGGTCTGCCTTATATCTGTGTCCTGACTAACCCGACGATGGGAGGAGTGACAGCAAGTCTGGGAATGCTGGGTGACATCAACATTGCTGAACCTAAGGCATTGATTGGGTTTGCTGGTCCCCGCGTCATTGAACAGACCGTGCGTGAAAAACTGCCGGCAGGCTTCCAACGCAGTGAATTTCTGCTGGAAAAAGGCGCAATTGACATGATTGTACGTCGTCCAGAAATGCGTGAGAAAATAGCCAATCTGCTTTCGATGTTGACTCGTCAGCCTCATCCCGGCACAAAAGTAGAAACGGTAGCGGAAATGGTTGCTGAACCCGCTGAGGTTGAAACTGACATAAACATCAATCCTAATAAAGAAGATGTCTGATATATTGCAAATTCCTCAAGCCACGTCGTCACTGATAACGTGGCTTTCCTATCTTGGAAATCTACACGCAAAAGCCATTGATATGGGGCTTGAACGTGTGGGAGCACTCGCCGATCAGTTAGATTTGCTGCATCCGGCGCCGAAAGTCATCACCGTGTCCGGCACGAATGGCAAGGGGACGACTTGTCATACCCTTGAATCCATTCTACTGGCCGCTGGCCTGAAGGTCGGAGTGTACAGCTCCCCGCATCTGGTGCGTTATACCGAACGGGTACGTATACAGGGTAAAGAGCCGGCGGAACAGGATTTCTGCCGTGTATTCGCGGACATCGAAGCTCAACGTGGTGATATCACACTAACCTATTTTGAATACGGTACTTTGGCTGCGTTACAGCTTTTTAAAGAAGCTGATCTTGATGTCGTCATTCTGGAAGTGGGGCTGGGCGGGCGTCTGGATGCGACCAATATTGTGGATTCAGATGTTGCGGCAATCACCAGCATTGCACTCGATCATATTGATTGGCTGGGTGCGGATCGCGAACATATTGGCCGTGAAAAAGCAGGTATTTTCCGTCAGGGGCGTTTTGCCGTGGTGGGGGAGCCTGATATGCCACATACCATCGCTGAAGTGGCTGATGAGCTGGGAGCGAAATTGTTTCGTCGCGGTGCTGACTGGGATTTCTCACAGGATGCGAACAGTTGGTACTGGCGCACAGGAGATCAACAGTTCAGTGAATTACCCGTCCCTAATCTGCCTCTGGCGAACGCTGCAACAGCGATGGGAGTGATTTACTGTCTGTTGCAGCAGAATGATAACGTCAGTCAGGCCATTAATGAACAGGCGATCCGTGAAGGGTTAAGTAAGGCTCAGTTACCGGGGCGTTTCCAAATCGTCAGGGAAAACCCGCTGGTGATTTTGGATGTGGCACATAATCCCCATGCAGCAGGTTATCTAGTACAGAAACTGGCAAAATTGCCCCGCGCACCAGACAGTAAGATCCGTGGTGTCGTTGGCATGCTGGAAGACAAGGATATAGCGGGTACGCTTGCTTGTCTTGCCCAGCAGGTTGACGAATGGTACTGCGCATCATTGCATGAATTCCGTGGGGCAGAAGCAAACATATTGGCCGAGCACCTTGGCGATGCCCGAACATTTGTGGAAGTTGAGCAGGCATGGCATCAGGCCATGGCAGAAGCCTCAGTGCAGGATATCATCGTGGTCTGCGGCTCTTTCCATACTGTTGCTCATGTCATGGAGGCTCTGGAGGAGGTGAAGGAAGGTGGCAAGTAAATTTCAAAATCGTTTAGTTGGAACCCTCGTTCTTGTGGCACTGGGTATAATTGTGTTACCGGTGCTATTTGACGGCGATAAGAAACATAATGAAAGCCAGTTTGCTTCCATCCCGCTGGCACTCAAGCCTGGTGATGAAGAAGATATCGATTTGATTGCACCCCTGACGCAGGATATGCCATCGACACCACCGGAAGGGGCGGCTGAAGCGATGGCAAAGCAAGCACAAGAGCTACAGCCAGATATGCTGTCCAGTTCGTTATTGTCAGAGCCTGCGCCAATGGCACCGCCGCCTGTGGAGATCACACAAGCGCCCAAAGCGACGGTTAAATCTGAACCCAATCCTCAGCCAAAGGTGGACGTTAAACGGGAAACGAGGGCTGAAACCAAACCTGAAGTTAAGTCTGAAAGCAAAACCACGCCAGTAAAGGCACCGCAGGGAGTGGCATATGTTGTTCAGCTTGGTGCATTGAAGAATGCGGGTAAAGTGGATGAGATTGTGGCGAAGCTGCGTCTTTCGGGTCATCAGGTCTATGTTATTCCTTCTTCTCCAGTACAGGGAGAACTAACGCGGATTTATGTCGGGCCGAATGCATCAAGGCAAACCCTTGAATCCACTTTGCCTGAATTGAAAGAATTGACGGGTTTGCAAGGGCAAATCAAAAACTACAGTCCCTGACTTATTGGCGTCTTACGGGAAGTGTCTGGCTTCCCGTCGTGATAGTTACAGGTTAGGTTTTTGCGGCGATTGTTGTTTTTGAATCTGTTACGAATTATTTTCAGTAGACTGAAAAATCTGCTACGCAAACGTTTTCGTTTTCTGTTAGAATGCGCCCGACCTGAATGTCGGGAGCCTGTTTTGGATTAGAATATGGTCTGGATTGATTATACAATTATTGCCATCATTGGTTTCTCGGCACTGGTTAGCCTGATACGCGGTTTTGTTCGCGAAGCGCTCTCACTGGTCACTTGGGGGTGTGCTTTCTTTGTTGCAAGTCACTTTTATACTTATCTGGCGGCTTATTTCACCCGCCTGGAAGATGAACTGGTGCGTAATGGGGTAGCGATTGCTATCTTATTTATTGCAACACTGATTGTTGGTGCAGTCGTAAACTATGTGCTTGGTTCACTTGTTCAGCGGACAGGCCTGTCAGGTACTGATCGGGTTCTGGGGATCTGTTTTGGGGCACTGCGTGGTGTATTAATTGTTTCTGCAATTTTATTTATTGCAGATTCTTTCACGCCGCTCCCTAAAAGTGAGGATTGGCAACAGTCACAACTCATCCCACAGTTCAGTCAAATTATCAGGTGGTTTTTTGACTACCTGCAAAACGCGTCGAGTTTCCTACCGGAGAAATCACTCTCTCCGCTTGGCTGATGAGGAAAAACTACATGTGCGGTATTGTCGGTATCGTCGGTTTTACACCGGTTAACCAGTCGATTTATGATGCATTAACGGTGCTTCAGCACCGTGGGCAAGATGCAGCAGGCATTGCAACTATTGATGGTAACAATGAGTTCCGTTTACGCAAGGCCAATGGTTTGGTCAAGGACGTGTTTGAGACACGGCACATGCTGCGTTTACAGGGAACAACTGGGATCGGACACGTCCGTTACCCAACAGCGGGTAGTTCCAGCGCCTCTGAAGCGCAGCCTTTTTACGTGAATTCGCCCTTTGGTATCACACTGGCGCATAACGGCAATCTGACAAACGCACATAAGTTGAAAAAAATGCTGTTTGAACATGCACGCCGCCATGTTAATACCACATCAGATTCTGAAATCCTGCTCAATATTTTTGCCAATGAACTTACCCAATTCCCGGATTTTCCACTGGAGCCAGATGATATCTTTGCGGCGATTGCAGAGATGCACAAAAAAATCCGTGGAGCTTATGCCTGTGTTGCCCTGATTATTGGACATGGCTTGGTGGCTTTCCGTGATCCGAACGGTATCCGGCCTTTGGTTCTGGGGAAACGTGTGCTGGAAGATGGGCGCAATGAATATATGGTCGCATCGGAAAGCGTGGCACTGGATACATTGGGTTTTGAATTCCTGCGTGATGTGGCTTCTGGCGAAGCGATCTATATCACTGAAAAAGGGCAGTTATTTACCCGCCAGTGTGTAGAAAATCCTGCATTAACGCCTTGTTTATTCGAGTTTGTCTATTTTGCCCGTCCTGACTCCTTTATTGACAAAATATCAGTATATAACGCGCGGTTACGGATGGGCCGGAAACTGGGCGAAAAAATTGCCCGCGAATGGGAAGATCTGCATATTGATGTCGTGATCCCTGTTCCTGAAACGTCTTGTGATACCGCACTGGAAATAGCCCATATTCTGGATAAACCCTACCGTCAGGGGTTTGTCAAAAACCGTTATGTGGGGCGCACCTTTATCATGCCCGGCCAGCAGGAACGCCGCAAATCGGTTCGTCGTAAACTGAATGCCAATCGTGCTGAATTCCGTGGTAAAAATGTCTTGTTGGTAGATGATTCAATTGTACGTGGTACGACCTCAGAGCAAATTGTGGAATTAGCTCGCGAAGCTGGCGCTAAGAAGGTCTATTTTGCTTCGGCAGCACCGGAAGTTCGCTTCCCGAATGTCTATGGTATAGATATGCCTAATGCTAATGAACTGATTGCCCACGGTCGAGAAGTTGATGAAATTCGCCAGCTCATTGGTGCTGATGCGCTGATATATCAGGATCTTCGCGATCTTATCAACGCGGTGCGTGAAGAAAACCCTGATATTGAAAAATTCGAATGTTCTGTATTTGATGGTATCTATGTTACGAAAGATATCGACCAGATTTACCTCGATTATCTGGAGAATCTTCGTAAAGATGATGCCATGAAATTGCGTGGGCAGAGCGAAATTGAGGATCTGGAAATATATAATGAGGGATAATAACATATTTATTATCATCAAATTATTTCCAGTATCTCAGAGGGAAGCATGAAAAAATTGATTGTCGGGCTGACGGGAGCAAGTGGCGCGATTTATGGCGTCAGATTATTGCAGGTCTTGCAGTCGGTTGAGGGCATTGAAACGCATCTGGTTATCAGCCAGTCTGCCCGGCAAACATTGGCTCTGGAGACGGATTATACGCTGCGGGATGTGCAGGCACTGGCTGATGTGGTGCATGATAACCGCGATATCGCTGCTTCTATCTCTTCAGGGTCATTTAAAACCTTAGGGATGGTTATCTTGCCCTGCTCGATAAAAACCCTGTCGGGTATCGTGCATAGTTATACTGATGGCTTGATCACCCGTGCTGCTGATGTTGTTTTGAAAGAAGGACGCAAGCTGGTATTGAGTGTCCGGGAAACGCCTCTGCATTTAGGGCATTTGAGATTAATGACTCAGGCGGCTGAAATAGGGGCGGTGATTATGCCGCCTGTGCCGGCATTTTACCACCGTCCCGATCATATTCAGGACATTATTGACCAGACGGTCAACCGAGTACTCGATCAGTTTAATATCGAGCTGCCACAAGATTTATTCAACCGGTGGCAGGGAGCGAAACAAATTGAAATTTAAGGTGAATTAGCTTCCTCCTTTAATAAATCTTTGAAGGCTTCCTCTAATTCAAAATAGCGGAAGCCGAATCCTCCTTCTTCCAGCCGCTTGGGAATAGCCTGTTGTCCACCTAAAACCAGCATAGCAGCCTCTCCAATGATTATTTTTAATACAAAAGCAGGCATGCGAATGAAAGCGGGGCGATGCAGCACGTTCGCCAGTGCTGCACTAAACAGATCATTATGCACAGGATAAGGGGCTGTCATGTTGAATGGGCCGCTCAGTTCAGGTGATACCAGCAGGTAATAGATACCATTGACCATATCATCAATGTGGATCCAAGGTATATATTGCTTCCCATCACCCATTTTACCGCCTAAACCCAATCGAAATAGTGGCAGCATTTTTTTCAGCACTCCGCCGTTACTTGCCAGCACAATTCCTGTCCGCAGCAGGCACACTCGGGTTTTTTCACTTTCTGCCTGTAATGCCAGTGTTTCCCACTGCTTACAGAGCTGATGGGCAAACTCGTCATGAGGAAGATCATTTTCAGAGACTACCGCTTGCCCCTGATCACCGTAATAGCTAACGGCTGAACCGGAAATAAATACAGAAGGCGGAAATTCACTGGCATTAATCAAATGACTTAATTTCTCAGTGAGTTGCCAGCGGCTTTGACAGAGTTTTGTTTTTTGTGCTGATGTCCAGCGCTTATCTGCAATGGGTTCACCAGCAAGATTGATGACTGCATCAAAATCATTCAGGTTATTTTTATTATTCAGTGTTGCCCAACATTCAACTTGTTCGGAGAACAGAGAATATACCTTTTGTGGAGAACGGCTCAAAATGGTGATGGAATGGGAAAGCGAAAGTAATTGGCAAGTCAATCGATAACCAATCAGCCCCGTACCCCCAGTAATTAAGATACGCATAGCCACCCCCAGTGACCAAATAGATAGTCGATTATTGACTATAGCAGGGGATGGCCTGCGTAACAGCGAAAAATGCTGTTATCTGTTAGCAGTATCAAGTTTTTCGGTGAAAAATTTTGTCGTTAGCCGAGTAAGCATGATTAGCCATTGTTGTATGCGGCTTGTGTTGCAGGGCGTTGTTCAATTTTCTTAAGCCATTTTTCAACCGCAGGGTAATCATTCAGATTAATTTTTTGATGTTCATGACATCTAGCCCACGGATAGGTAGCGATATCGGCGATGCTGTACTCATTTCCGCCAAGATACGGCGTTTTTTCCAGTTGGGTATTCAGAACATTGACTAAACGCCGTGATTCTTCCATATAGCGATTAATGGCATAAGGTACGACTTCAGAAGCGTAATGATTGAAATGGTGATTTTGGCCGAGCATAGGGCCAAAGCCGGCAACCTGCCAGAATAGCCATTGCAATTGCTGATTGCGTTCACGTACATCCTTGCTTAACAGTTGACCGGTTTTATTCGCCAGATAGAGTAGAATAGCGCCTGACTCAAAGATGGAAATGGGTTCTCCTCCATCGGCGGGTTGGTGATCAACAATTGCCGGAATTTTATTATTAGGCGAAATGGCCAGAAATTCGGGTTTGAATTGTTCTCCGGTGCCGATATTGATTGGGTAGATAGTGTAAGGTAGGCCGGCTTCTTCAAGGAACAATGATATTTTATAGCCGTTTGGCGTTGGAGCATAATATAGGTCTATCATATAACCTCTGGTAATAATAACGGATTGGTAAATATAGTTTCAGTACATTACCACTGATTTGAGTTGTCTGTAAAATGCCACCCATCCGTCATTTCACTGTGCGTGGATTTATTTTATTCAGTTATGGCAACCTTTATCTTTGGCCTTTTAATTAGGCGCGTTACAGTAGAAACTGGCATGCAAATCGTTTATTAAGGTTTTTGGGATGGTGGAAGAGAAATCAGCAGGTATTGAGTGGATTGATATCGTCAATGAAGGCAATGAAGTGATCGCGCAGGCGACTCGGCAGCAGATGCGTAGCCAAAACTTGAGGCATCGTGCGACTTACATTGTTGTGCATGATGGTATGGGCAAAATTCTGGTTCAGCATCGTACAGAAACGAAAGATTTTTACCCTGGAAGATTGGATGCAACGGCCGGTGGCGTGGTCATGGTGGGAGAAAACATGCTTGATTCTGCCCGCCGGGAAGCAGAAGAAGAGCTGGGGATCGCGGGTGTGCCTTTTGCTGAACATGGTATCTTCTATTATGAAGAAAAAACCTGCCGGACATGGGGAGGGTTATTCAGTTGTGTCAGCCACGGGCCGTTTGCATTACAGGAAGAAGAAGTCTCGGCTGTTTACTGGTTGTCGCCAGAAGAAATTACTGCCCGTTGTGATGAATTTACGCCGGATTCTCTGAAAGCCCTGTCTTTGTGGCTAGCGCGTAACAGACAGAGGGAACTGCCTGAAAATGGATGACGTAATGACTTTCATTACCCCTTAATGTGCAAGCTCCTCTTTATGAGGAGCTTTTTATTTGTCTCTTTTGCAAGTTAGCGGTATGAGATCTAGTTGACATTATGATTGATGAGCTTGGAATATATCCCTTATGAATATTCAGGTTATTGCTGATTAATTAATATATGTATGTGAATAAAAATGAATAAAATAGTTTAGTCTATTGTTTTAAAAACGCCCTTTATAAATTAGAGAATTTTACTATTCACAGTGATTAAAAATAAAAATTATTATATGCAGCATAGAATTCAATTAAATAAAAATTCTAAGTAAATTAAATCAATAGATATGATTAAAGCATTAATTTCAAATCATGAAATATCAAATATTCATTACTGAATGATTCTGATTGATGAGTTTATGGTAAAAATGATTAGGTAAGTATGATTAAATAAGCATGACAATATAATATTGATATTATTTATAAAATCATACATTAGGTATGATATTTTCTTATGGGTCTGTTAAAATAAATTATCGGCAATAATTAACTAATCTTCTGTATTGTCATGGTTTAATATTCTTTTTTTTGCCAGTTTACCAGTAATTGCGATTTTATATATTAATGGCTTGTTATTAACTATTTGTTTTTTTAAAAAAAATCAAAAACACATACGATTCAGGTGATTTTTTTAAGGAATTGAAAGAAAAATAAATTAAAGGTATACCAATATAGTGTTAAGGAAAAACATCAGAATTTTATGTTCCAAATGATATTCATAATCAATTTTGTAACATGGGAAATGATAAATATAAGATGATCACCTGTCAAAATTGTAACAAGGAAAAAGCTTTATGATTGCATTTAACCTCAAAAGAGGTCTAACTATGATAAATTACGCTAATTCTTTTTGGTGTAAAGCTATTAATATTGCTATTGTTGGTGTAATTTACTTTTTCCTGATGAATATATCGCGAGTTGCTTCATCTATTGGCGATTATCTGATCTTTTTTTTATTTTTTTCTTGCATTCAAATTTCTGTTGAAATAATTTATGATAATATCAATAGCTTTTCTTCGAAATACCTTAATCAGACTCTGTTAAATAATGTTATGGCACTAATTGAAGTTAAGGGAAATTATCGAGGTTTTTATCAGTTGTGGGGACTGATTACCTCTATGTACTGGTGTTTCATTTTTTATAAATACTACCTATTTACTCCTTATTATCAAAAATAAGAGTTTTGTCATGGCTTTTTAGTGGTTTTTTACTTTGTTTATTTTTCCATAACGTTGTTATATTAGTTTTGAATTATTGTCCTGCTGATTTTTTGTTGTAATCTATTTATGAACGTTATTGTTTCGATAATGGTATTTTAATTAGTCAGAGTGGTCTATATTATTTTGTAATGGTCTTTTTGTATTAAATAGCAAAGAATACTGATCGATATCAAAGAAAGCATATTATTTTTAGATAAAGATAATTGAAATTTTTGGCAGTATAAAAATAGCTATAACAGGCAGAGTAAAAGTAGCTATAACAGTTCAAAACACTGTGCTACGGAAAAAAGAATAAAAAAAATTACCCCAGAAAAATATATATAATATTCTTGTAAGAATATTACGGTAATCTACTTTGGCTAATATATGATTCGATCATATATCAAGGAGGTATTGGGTAGATACAGAATTATTTTTTCTGGTTGAGTATGGCGGTGAAAACACTCACTCAGTATATAAATCTATGCTGTTTACGGGGGTGTTTTATTCAATACACGAGGAATGTATGTCTGAGACATATTTTTTGCATGATAGGAAAGTTCGTGGGGATATAGCGATTGTTGGTATGGCCAGTCATTTCCCGGATGCACCGGATTTGTATAAATTCTGGGAAAATATCATCGGCAAAAAGGACTCGCTGACTGATGTCTCTACCATGTTAGGAGACGAATATTGGCAAAAAGAGGATTTTTACGATCCCAACCCGGCAGTGGCAGATAAAACCTATGGCCATCGTGCTGGCTTTGTGCCTCCGATTGACTTCGATCCGGTGGAGTTCAAAATTCCACCCGCGATTATTGACTCAATTAGTACGGCGCAGTTGTTTGCACTCTATGTTGCTAAACAGGCCATGCTGGATGCGGGCTTGGTTGGACAGGAGAATAGCAGGGTAGACCGTGATCGTATCGGCGTCATTTTAGGTGGCGCAGGAAATGGCAACACGTCATTTTCACTGGCTTCACGCCAGCAGGCACCTTACTTACGTAAAATTATGGTCAAATCCGGCCTGTCAGAAAAAGTGGCAAATGACATCATCGAACGGATGCATGGCATGTACCTTGAATGGAATGAAGACAGTTTCCCGGGGTTTTTGGGTAACGTCGCTTGTGGCCGGATTGCCAGTTATTTTGATCTCGGTGGCACGTCTTATATGGTAGATGCTGCCTGTGCCAGTAGCCTTGCGGCAATTAAGGCCGCTATCGGTGAACTGCATTCTGGTAGTTGTGATGCCGTGTTAACAGGTGGCGTCAATTTGGAAAACTCCATTTTTTCATTCCTGTGTTTCAGTAAAACACCGGCATTGTCAAAAAGTAATTTGTCCCGTCCTTTCGATCAGAGTGCTGACGGTATGATGCTTGGCGATGGCGTGGGAATGCTGGTACTGAAACGTCTCGAAGATGCGGAACTGGATGGTGACAGAATTTATGCTGTCATCAAGTCCATTGAAGCTTCCAGTGACGGCAGAGCCAAGAGTATTTTTGCCCCTCGTCTGGAAGGACAGGCCAAAGCCTTGAGGCGGGCTTATGCCAGCGCAGGGCTCTCGCCCAATGATATTCAATTGGTTGAGGCGCACGGCACGGGTACGGCATCAGGTGATGATACAGAACTAAAAAGCTTACACACTGTGTTTGGTGAATATCAGGTGCCTGCAAAATCGGTGGCAATTGGCAGCATCAAGTCTCAGATCGGCCATACTCGTTGTGCAGCGGGTGCTGCGTCTATGATGAAAGTCGCGTTGGCACTGCATCATAAAGTCCTCCCTCCCACTCTCAATGTGGATAAGCCGACAAACTTGCTGAAAGCAGAAAACAGCCCGTTTTATGTCAACAGCGAAGCCAGGCCATGGTTGCGTTCATTCAACAGTGCACCGCGTCGTGCGGCACTGAGTGCCTTTGGTTTCGGTGGCACCAATTTCCATGTCATTCTCGAAGAGTATGAAAAACATACACATGGGCGTTACCGGCTGAATGAATCACCTTGGGTTATGCTGTTTAAAGGTCATAATCCGGCGGAATTGCTTGCACAGTGTGAAGAAGCTCTGACCCGTTTCAGTGGTAACTTGCCTGATATCGCCATCCGCCAACATCTTGAGCAGCAGGACATTGACAGCTTACAGCCGCAACAGGCCAGAGTGCTGTTTGTCTCTCAATCCGCAGAACAGACCGTTGAATTGTTGTCGATTGCCATCAAACAGTTGCAGCAGAATAGCACTCATGGTTGGGAACATCCGCGCGGGATCTATTACCAGCCCCAAGGAAAAATGCTGGATGGCAAAATTGTTGCTCTGTTCCCCGGTCAGGGGTCGCAGTATGTCAACATGGCGCGCGATATTGCCAACGATTACCCTGAAATGCGGCAATCGCTGGAAACACTGGATGAAGTATCCATCAGCGAATTAGGGCATGAATTATCGCCAGTGGTTTATCCCGTACCGACCTTTTCAGATGACGAGCGCCAGATACACCAACAACGGCTGACGGACACGGCTAATGCCCAGCCCGCATTGGGTGCTATCAGTGCCGGTTATTTCAATATTTTGAAAGGGATGGGATTCGTCCCTGATTTTGTTGCCGGACACAGCTATGGTGAAGTCACGGCACTCTGGGCGGCAGGGGTGTTTTCCGATAAGAATTTCCACCGCGTTTCTCTTGCCAGAGGCTGGGCAGCAGCATCTGCCAGCGATCACCGTGGGGCAGATACTGATGCTGGCGCAATGCTGGCCGCGTCGCTCAACTCTGCACAACGTGCGCAGATCCTGGAACGCTATAGCGGCATTATCATTGCTAATGACAACTCTCAGCAGCAGGTGGTATTCGGCGGTGCGACACCCCTGATCCACCAGCTCCATGATGAGTTGAAAAAGCGTGATGTGCACTGCCGTATTCTGCCGGTTTCAGCCGCTTTCCATACCGCATTTATCGAGCCGGCTTATCAGCCTTATCGTGAACGTCTGGCAGGAATCAATTTCCAGTCACCGCAATGCAGACTGTTCTCCAGTGCAACAGCGGAACCGTATGGAAATTCTCCACAGGCGATCCGGGAATTGTTAGCGGAGCAATTGATCAAGCCAGTGCAATTCCGCCAAACCATTGAAGCCATTTATCAGGAGGGGGGTCGGTTGTTTGTCGAAGTAGGGCCTAAAGGGGTCTTGGGCAAACTGGTGGCCGATATCCTGAAAGATAAAGAACATGAGGTTATTTCCGTTAATCCCAATGACAAAGGGGAAGATCGGTTACAGTTTGCCCGTGCTCAAGCTAAATTGCTGGCGGTAGGTGTCAAACTCAGAGAAATAAATCAGCACATACGGCCCCAACCGATGGCAGAAGACAAAAGCAAACGTCTGACGTTCAGAATGAGTGGGGGTTTTTACCTGTCCCAAAAAAATAAGGCACGACGCCAACGTGCGCTACGTGATGGCGACAGCGCGATTGTCGAACAATTTATCGCTGAATCTGCACCTGTACCGATGGCTCCGGTTATGCCTTTGCATTCCCAAAAAGAAGTCAACATCAAAGAAGAACATTCAGGCAAAGAAGTCAAACCAACACAAGAAGTACATCCAACACAAGAAGTTGTGGTAGAAAAAGTTGAAAATAAAGTCGAAAAAATCGCCGAAAACAAAACAATTTCTGCCCAATTTATTCAACAAAATATGCTGACAATCATTCAAAGACGAGAGAGCACGATGGAACAGAACAATCAGTTGAGTGAAAACGTAGATGTAAACATGTTAAATGGACTGTTGCAGGCTCAACAGGTCATGAGCCAGCTTCACCAACAATTTCAAGCTAACCAGAAAGACTATATTCAACTGCTGGGAATGTTGTTGGATAAACAATATACCCTGCTGGAAACCTGTAAGGATCATCAGAACTTGCCGAGCATGTTATCCAGTCTGAGTCAAAGCGTTCAATTACTGGACAAAAATCTTGAGTTGTATCATTCCAACCATGAACACTATTTCATGGCTCAACAAAGCTTGTTCCAGTCTGGTCAAGTGACACCGATGATAGCACCCACCCATCGTACGTCATCGCCGGTGGTGGATTATTCTGCTCTGGCCAAAGTGACCACTTCGGCGACAATAGCGTCTGCTCCAGTATCAACGCCAATTCCAACTCCGATTCCGACAACTGCCCCAGCAGTGAAGGTTGACACGGCTCCTGTACAGGCCAAGCCTGTGGATCCGATAAAGGAAATTGAGCCAGTGCGTTCAATGATGCCAGAAATGCCTGTCATGCCATCAGTGGTAGAGGAAGCTGTTAAACCAATAGTGAATGACACACCTGTCAGTCAGCCTACACCTGTAGTGATTGAGACAAAGGCGAAAGTCCTTGATCCGAAAGTAGAAAAACAGTTCCAGATCTTGTCACAAATCACTGAAGAGAAGATTGTCAACCAATTAATCTCCATCGTCAGTGACAGAACCGGTTACCCGCAGGATATGATCACGCCAGAAATGGATCTGGAAGCTGATTTGGGTATTGACTCCATTAAGCGGCTGGAAATCTTTGGTGCAATGTTTGACGCGTTCTCTGCGAACGTGGGTCTTTACAATGAGGCTTCTAGAAATAAAGATCTGGAAAACTTCGAAGTCGATTCCTTGAGTAATATCAGCAAGATGGGCGTGTTCTTTAAGCAAATGCTTGACGATGTCATGAATGACTTGCTCGGCAACGGGGGTGATGAAGCCGTAGCAGAGCAATCACCGCCATCAGTCGAAACCCGTGAACATGAAAACACCAAAAGCAACGTTGTCCCTGATAGCGGGGGAGCAACAGGCAAATTACAGTCTCTCGGGTTTTTCACATCAACAGTAACTTCACCTGAGGCTGACAGCGTAAAAAAGCCATTAGCTGAACCGCAACTGATTGTACCTTCTGTGGTTCAGCCTGTACTAAAGAATGAAATTGTCTTAAATGAAGAAGAGTCTTTTGCCGGCTCACCCGTTTCGCGTTTTGCCGTGGTGAAACAATCCCTGCCTATGCCAGATCGTCTACAGGGGGTGTTTTCATCCCCTAAACGCTGGCTGGTCGTTGATGAGGGGACAACCACCGTGGATGACGTAGTGAACGCACTCAGGCAACAGGGACAGCAGGTTGCTGTCCTAATGCTGAAGCAAAACCCGGCGGTGATGGAGAGTGAAGCTGCGTTAGACGCGGCTTTAGCAGACATTGAGCAGCAACATGGCACGATTGAGGGCGTTATTTACTTGCAGACACCTAAGCAGAGCGTTAAGGCGTTAGCTGAGGTGTTCAATGAACAGGATTACCGCTCAGTTGAAACCACGTTCCTACTGGCAAAACGTCTGCAAAGAAGCCTTAACCATGATGAACAGAAAACGGGTTATTTTATGGTTATCATGCGCGGTGATGGTGAGTTACTCACCTCTGGGCGGGAACACTTGTCTATCGTTTCGGCTGGGCTCACAGGGCTGACTAAGTCGCTGAATATTGAATGGAAAAATGTCTTCTGCCGAACAGTCGATATTGATGCCAGAGTCAAGGACAGTGATGCGGCGAAGATGGTGGTAGAAGAGCTTCAAGATAGCCGGACGGATATGGGGGAAGTGGGACGCGGCGTGAATGGCGAGCGTATGACATTGGCACTGACAGAAGAAAATGTACTGTCAGCGGCATTCGTCAATCAGGTCAATGCGGGTGATGTGCTGATTGTGACGGGAGGTGCCCGTGGCATTACCGCACAATGCGTTATTGAATTGGCGAAACAGAGTCAGGCCACTTTTATTCTGCTTGGGCGTACGGATATCACCGAACCATTACCGGAATGGGCAGAAGGCAAGACGACGCAGGATGAGCGCAAAACTGCGGCTATGGCTTATCTGAAAGCGCAGGGTATTCAACTCACACCTGTTAAGATTAATGGGATGTTGAGCCGCTTGACGCATCTTGATGAAATCAATGGCACATTGCAGGCAATCAGACAGGCTGGGGGACGGGTCATGTACCTTCACTGCGATATCACTGATCTAAAGCAGGTGAAAATCGCACTGACCAAAGCACAGCAGCAACTTGGGCAGATAACGGGTCTGATCCATGGTGCCGGCAATCTGGCGGATAAGCGAATTGAAAAGAAAACACTGGCGGATTTACATTCGGTCTTTAATGCCAAGGTCAAAGGGCTGGAAAACCTGTGCCGCGAATTAGACTTTACATCCCTGCGCCATATTATGTTGTTCTCATCGGTTTCCGGTTTCTTCGGCAATGCCGGGCAGGCCGACTACTCGTTGGCGAACGAAACACTGAATAAATTTATCTACCTGCCTTTCAAGGGTAAAAACAGTCAGATAATCCGTTCAGTGAACTGGGGGCCGTGGGATGGCGGTATGGTCAGTGATGTTCTCAAACGGGTATATGACGCACAGAATATGGCGATTATTCCGCTCGAAGAAGGCACTCAACGTTTTGTGCGTGAGTTCCGGGATCCCGGTTCACTCCAGATCACGATTGGCGGGGCAAACTACAAGGCTGAGAAGACAGTTAAGGCGTTGGGGATCGGAGAGCAGGTTGACCGTCAATTGAGTCTCGATAAGAACCCGTTTTTGTATCACCATGTTATCGAGGGTAAATCCGTATTGCCCATGACGGCGGCGATTGCCTGGATGGCGCGGATCTGTGAAGATCGTTTCCCCGGTTATAAACTGGAAACCATCACTGATTTCAAGGTTCTGAAAGGTATTGTCTTTGATAACACGCTGGCTGAATCTTACTGTGTGGCATGGGTTCCGAATACATTTGATGAATCGGGTGATGGGCGGCTGGCACTGGATGTTGTCATTACCAGTAAACGAATGAAACATTATCAGGCGACCTTGATCCTGAGCCTGCAAAGCCGTGAAGCGCAGCATGAAGTAGTCGGTATCGATCTGAACGCAGAGGTTCCGCAGACGCTGCCATTCTATGACGGTGTCGGGGGAGAGGGCATATTGTTCCATGGGGAATCATTCCATGGTGTCCAGAAAGTCGTCCATGTTGATGATGATAATATTACATTGAAGTGCTGTGTTATGCCGGTACAGCTTGAAATGCAGGGGCAGTTCTCGACCCGTTTATTTAATTTGTTCATTAACGATATTGCTTTTCAGTTGCCTGCAATATGGTTTCTGCAACGAAATGAAATGTGTTTACCCAATGCAATTGAAAAAATAGAACAATATGCTGAGTTGAAGTTTGGTCAGGAATTCTACGCGTCAATTGAAATCAAGCACCAAATGTCAACGGAAATAATAATAGATATTATTTTTTATGATGAACAAGGCTATATTTATAGTCGGTTTCATAATGCAAAATTTACCGTGTTTGTTGAATAGAGGAAATTATCTTTCCTCAGTCAACTATCGAACAGGGTGAATAGCGAAAATAATTAATCGTTATAATTAGAAAGCAGATTGATAATATACCTGAGCGAAAGTATTCGCTCAGGGAAACTCTGTCATATTCAGGAGTCTCTCCTAGATGGAAAATATTGCAATTATTGGGATGGGGTGCTTATTTCCCGGTGCAGATACCCTTGAGAAATATTGGGATAACTTGCTGCGGGAAAAGGATTGCACAACTCCCTTATCTGCTCTGGAACTGGGCGTAGATCTGGACTGTTATTATTCTCCGGTTGCAGGTAAACCGGATACAATCAATTATGTTAAGAATGGACATGTCCGGGATTTTCATTTTGACGGCAAAGGATATAACTTGCCGGAAGAAGAATTAAATTCGCTGGATAATTTATTTAAATGGACTATTTATTCTGCTGAGCAGGCATTGAATGATAGTGGCTATCGCCAACATAAAACAGTTTTAGAAAAAACCGGATTAATTCTCGGTAGTATTGGTATGCCGACTCATTCAACCAAACGATTAATGAGTCCTTTTTATCAAAAAATATTGCAACCTTATATTCAGCAATTAATCGGGCGACCTGATTTTCATTTTGATTCGGTTTGGCCACAAGCAAACCATTCCGATCAGAATTTAATTACGGGTGGACACAATGCCACGATTGCAGCGCTGGCACTGGGGTTATTGGGTCCTCGTTATTGTCTTGATGCTGCCTGTGCATCAGCACTGTATGCCATCAAACTGGGGATAGATTATCTCCTCAGTCATAAGGCTGACATGATGCTGGTTGGGGCGATTTGCCATACAGACCATATCTATATCGATCATGGTTTCAATATGTTGCAGGTATTCCCTGCAAAAGGGGAATCCATTCCTTTTGATAGATCATCCAAAGGGGTGAAAGCGGGCGAGGGAAGCGGCATTGTTGCCATCAAACGCTACTCTGATGCGATACGTGATAATGACAAGATTTATGGTGTCATTGAATCGTTCGGTTTGTCCAACGATGCGGGGGCGAAACACTTATTAGTGCCAGATCTACAGGGGCAGCGTATCGCTCTGGAGCGCGCCTATCAGGATAATCCGCAGCGTGTTGATTATGTTGAATGTCATGCGACCGGTACAAACATTGGTGATCAAGTCGAATTATCGACAATTGAATCCTTCTTTGGTGAACGTGGAACAATGCCATTGATTGGCGCCAACAAAGCTATCAATGGCCATATGCTCACCGCGTCAGGTATGGGGGGGTTACTGAAAGTGCTGTTGGCTATGCAGCATAATATGATCCCTGCCACCCCGCGTGTCGAACAATTGGTTTCGACACAAAAAGGGCTGCTGAACATTGATCACGTCGTGCGGGAAGCCAAACCCTGGCCTGTCAGCAATGGACCTAAGCGTGCCGGCATTAACGCCTTTGGTTTTGGTGGGGTCAATGCGCACATGGTCATTGGTGAAGATACACCTGAACGGCGGGCAGCATGCACACAGGCGAAGTTGGAGAACCGTCAGAAAATTGAGCGTCTGTCTATCGTCGGTATTGGTGTGCATATGGCGAAAACCGAAGATGGCAAAACGCTGGATCAGACATTGCAGCAAGGGATACAACATTTTTATCCCCTGCCGAAAACCCGCTGGATTGGCATAGAAAAGCGTCACGATGTCTTGGCAATGCAGGGGATCAGCCAACCGCCTTTAGGCTCTTATATTGAAACGTTTGAATTTGACTGCAAGCACTTCAAATTGCCGCCCAATGTGGTAGGTGCGCATTTAAGCTGCCATATGTTCTTGTTGCCCATCGCGGAACGTGCCTTTATTGATGCGGGTTATACGCTGAATGGCAGTAAACGTAATATCGCCGTCATTGTAGCAGGAGGCGTGGACTATAGCTCTTTGCGCTATCAGGCACGTAATGAAATTAGTTGGCAACTCAGCCAGAGTTTGGCCAGCAGAGGTATTCATCTGTCAGAAGAAGATACCGTAGCCTTGCAGGAAATCGTTAAAGATGGCCTGTTTCCTAAACCTTATCCTGAAGGTATTACCGGCGGTATAGGTAATATTGTAGCAAGCCGTCTGGCGGCTCATTTGAAGTTGAATGGCCCGGCGTTTACGCTCTATGGAGAAGAAAATTCCCCGTTCAAGGCACTGGAATTGGCTCAGTTCATGTTGAGCAGACAGCATGTTGATGCCGTCATGATTGCCAGCAGCAGTTTCGGTGGCAGTCTGGAAAATGTGCTGTGGGATCATCAATCCAATCACGGTAACCAAATCGTTGGCGATGCGGGTGGTGTGATTATTCTTAAGCGTGAACAGGATGCTATTCGTGATAATACGCCTGTTTATGCTGTACTGGATGGGCTCAGCATCACCTATATGCCTGATCACTCTATTGATTTCAAAGGAAACGAAGACGCGATTCTGGCGGCAGCGAGATCCGGATTAGAAGCAGCAGGTTGCACAGCCGATCAGATTGATTACATTGAACTGTATGCAGGTGGAAAACCAGGCGAAATCGCCGCTGAAATGTCGGCATTAGGTCGGGTTTATGCTTCACAAAACAGGCAACTGACCGCCACTATCGGCACCGTTAAGGCCAACTACGGACATTTGTTTATGACCACGGGCCTGCTTGGAATCATCAAATCTGCGTTACAGCTTACACAGCGATACTTACCGGCACTGCCAGATTATCCGCAGCATCAGGAATTGGCGCATTATGCAGAAGGGAAATTCCAACTGCCGGCTCATACCCAATCCTGGCCTGCACCGGCAACAGGTCCCCGCCGTGCAGCAATTAGTCATTTGGGTATTGACCGGGCTTACAGTCATGTGATCTTAAGTGAACCACAAAGCGGAAAGCGCGCTCGCCCAACGAGTCGTCCAGAGTCAAATCAGGCAGGCTTAAAAGTTCTATCGTATACCGCAAGAGAAAAAACCGTTGAAGAGTTAATCCTCAATGAACAGACATTGGCGCGTTTTGCGTCACTGGCTACGGCTGCACATGTCAATATGGCGGTGACCCCGGCAGATGCCGAAACAAAAGTGGTATATCCCGAAGTATCAACCCTGACGATGCCATTGCCGATGGAACTTAATCACTTCATACGCAATGCCCATACTCAACTGCATTACCTGCAATTGGAGCAGACGTATTATCAGTTGCTTAAACAGCATCTGGCGGAGCTGCCCTTAATTCAGTCTACAACCACAGAATCTGCATTGGTTGCACCGACGAAAAAGAGAGTGACAACCTCACCCGTCGTTTTCGACGAGCAGCAAGTTCTGGAATTGACAGACGGCAGTGTAGAAAAAGTTTTGGGTGCTGATTATGCCGAAGTCGATAGCTATCCGATACGTACGCGTATGCCATCACCTCCTTTCATGTTTGTTTCGCGCATTACGGCACTTTCTGCCGTCAAGGGCAAGTTAGAACCCTGCTATATCGAATGGGAATACGACGTGCCTGAAGATGCGTGGTATGCCGTAAATGGCCGTGTGCCATCGTTCGTCGCGCTGGAATCGTCCCATGCGATGATCGTGGCGTTTACGGTGATTGGTTGTGACCTGATGTTCAAAGGACAGCGCTGTTACCGTGCGGTGGACTGCAATACCACGATTTACAGCGAGATGCCGAAAACGGGAGATGTGTTGCGTGGCCGCGTCAATATCACCTCTGTTGTGCGGGTAGGCGGCTTGATTCTAGTCGCTTATGAATATCTTTGTTATGTGGAGGAACGTCTGGTATTCCGGCTGGTGGCCAACTCCGGTTTCTTTGGCCGCAAAGAAATTGAGAACGCAGGTAACTTTGATACCAGCGCTTATTTCGCCAAAGGCAAAAATGGCATTCCAGCAAAACCCTTTACACCGTTGCTGCACTGTGATCGGACAACATTCAATGAGCAGGATATCACTAACGTCATGAATGGTGATCTCGCTGCCTGTTTCGGGTCGCAGTATCAATATAACCGGGAAGGCAAATTATGCGTCCCGGATACCCGCATGTTAAGTCGGATCTTGAATGTCGATACAGCGGGTGGCGCATTCGGTCTGGGGCAGATTGTGGCGGAATTAGATATCGATCCCGCACATTGGGCATTCAAAGCTCACTTCAAGAACGATCCGGTGATGCCGGGGACTTTACTGGTAGAAGGCTCTGAACAATTGATGAAGTTCTATCTGTTCTATCTCGGACTGAACTCACAGCCTGATCTGGAAGTGCATACGCTGACTGAACATACATCCGGTGCCAAATTCCGTGGTGAAGTGAAATGCGAACGGGATGTGGTGCAGTTCCGGCTGACCTGTAAAGCCATTGATGCCCTCTATTCTGATGACAAGCTGGAGTCTATTACTTTGTTTTTCATTGCGGAGACGCTCTATCGCGGCAATGTAGTTGGCGTGAGTGACAACATGGGCGTGAGATACGAGCGACGCCAGCCACACCAGATCATGGCGGCAGAACTGAAACAGGAAGCTTTAAAATGAGTCAGCGCTTATCTGTGAATCAATCGAACCATCAACTGACAGCGTTACCGCTAACGATAGGGATCTCCCACTTGCAGGCGTTGTCGACTGAACTGCGTGTCGTAAAGGTGGGTGAATCAATATCACTGTTATTGCCAGATGACATAATAGCAGAACAGACGACCCTGCTTGGTCGCCTGCCAGCAGTGACGGCAGGCAGTTTGGGGGATGCAGGTTTCATGGCGGATTACGGCGTGAATTACGCCTATTACGCGGGTGCGATGGCAAATGGCATCCACTCTGAAGAAATGGTTATTGCGCTGGGAAAACAGCGCATTCTTGGGATATTTGGTTCAGGTGGCCTGCGTATTCCACGGATTGCTGAGGCGATTGCCCGTATCCGGCAGGCATTACCCGAAGGCCCATTTGGTGTCAACCTGCTGCATAACCCGGGTAATCCTGAGTGGGAAATGGCCTGTGTACGTCTGTGCATAGAAAATCAGGTGCGGGTGATTGAAGCCTCGGCTTACATCAACCTTAGTTCGGCGCTGGTCTATTACCGCGCCAGTGGTCTGGTACAACAAGCTGACGGCACTATCTTGCGTCATCATCGTCTGATTGCCAAAGTTTCCCGTCGCGAAGTCGCTCAGAACTTCCTGCGGCCAGCGCCGGAAAAGATTTTGCAAAAATTACTGGCAGAGGAGCTTATCACACCTGAGCAGGCAGAACTGGCTCGCCAAATACCGATGGCAGATGATATCACGGTAGAAGGGGATTCAGGGGGTCATACTGATCAGGGCGTGCTCGCCTGCATTTTTCGTTCAGTCGTCCAGTTACGGGATGAAATTGCAGACGAAACTCAGCATGACTATCAGGTGCGGATTGGTGCGGCGGGCGGTCTGGGAACACCTCATGCCATTCTGGCCGCTTTTGCTCTGGGCGCGGCTTATGTTGTCACTGGCTCGATCAATCAGGCTTGTGTGGAAGCCGGCACATCCCGCGCGGTGAAAAAAATGCTGGGGCAGGCTCACATTAATGATGTTGCCACTGCACCCTCAGCGGACATGTTTGAACTGGGAGCAAAAGTACAGGTACTGAAACAGGGCAGTATGTATGCAGTGCGAGCACAGAAATTATACAATCTGTATAAGCAGCACGACAGTCTGGACACCCTGCCTGTACAGGAAATCGCTCTGCTGGAAAAACAGATATTCCACAAACCACTGACGGAAATCTGGCAGGAAACTATTGCCTATTTCCAGAGTATTCACCAACTGGACATCATTGCCAAAGCGGAAAAACAGCCGAAGACAAAGATGGCGTTGGTGTTCCAATGGTATCTCGGCCAGTCATCCCGCTGGGCGATCACGGGTGATCCAGTCCGCAATCTGGATTACCAGATCTGGTGTGGTGCGGCGATGGGTGCCATGAACGAATGGCTGCAAGGAACGCCTTTTGAAGCAGTGGAAAACAGGCATGTCAGCGACATTGCCCAATTGCTGATGAAGGGGGCGGCTTATCTCACTCGCATTACCCTACTTGAATTATTCAATGTTGCTGTTCCTGAGCAGATTAAACGGTATCTACCGTTGCATTTCTACACGGGCGGGGAAAATTCCCCGCCAAATGAATTTAGTCATGAACCATCTAACGACGATCTTACTGACCACAGTCAGGTTGAGAATCGTCATCTTAATTTAATGTCAATTCAAAAATCACAGGTGAGGGGTAAAGAACCTATGGACGCTTCAACAAAACTGGTATTGGATAATTCAAAGGACTTTTATAAAAAATGTTGGGAGCTGATGCCTGGTGGTACGCACTACAACTTTGGTGATCCTGAGCGCCCGCTGGTGATCCCTTTCAACCGTGGGCGCAATTCCCGTGTATGGGATTTGGATGGTAATGAACATCTTGATCTGTTCTGTAAATTTGGTGCATTACTGGTTGGACACCACAATGAGGCTTATAACCAATCCCTGATCGAATATATGGGTAAAGTGACTTCAGTTGATACCTGCGATCTGGAAGTGGGTGTCTGCGAAACGTTGGTTAAACATATTCCCTGTGCAGAAATGGTGCGTTTCTGCCTGAGCGGAACAGAAGCAGTACAGAATGCGTTGCGTCTTGCCCGTGCCTTTACGGGCAAAAATCGCTTTATTCGCTTCCACGGCCATTACCACGGTAACGCCGACAATATCATGGGCTGGCGTAAAAAGCAGGATCTCACTTACCCCGTACCAGAGCAGTTCAACGGGGACCTGCTGGATACACTGGGACGTGATCCCAAAATCATGGTAGACCAAACGTTCATGTTGCCCTGGAATGACATTGATGTTCTGACGGCGACTATTGAACGTTATCACAATGAAATCGGCGCTGTTCTGATGGAACCTCTCTGCATCAATGGTGGCGGGATTTTCCCGGAAGAAGGTTATCTGGAAAAAACCAAAGCATTATGTGAAAAACATAACATTGTGTTGATTTTTGATGAAATCATCACGGGTGTTCGTTTAGGACTGGGGGGAGCACAAAAAATACTGGGCGTGACACCACATCTGGCGACCTTCGGGAAAGCTCTTGGCGGCGGCTCCATGCCAATCTCTGCTATTGTCGGTCGTAGTGACATCATGAACCTGTACACCCGTGGAAAAGTGATTCATGCAGGCACTTTCAACGGTTACCCACTGGGTCTGGCAGCAATTCAGACGACCTTTAATTTGATTGAACAAGATCCCGGCTGCTATGACCGTATGGGGAATATCATGCGTCAGATCTCCGACGTGTTCGTGAAAGCGGCCAAAGCGGTTGACCTGCCACTCGTGGTACAGGGAATGCCAACCGCGCTGGTTTATCACTCCCAGAGCATCCCCGTCAGTTCTACGGAAGGCTACAGCGATAAAGTCAAATTCTGCGACATCATCATTCGTGAAATATCCAAACGCTATGGCATTCAGTTCTCACCATTGTCTCGCATGTACTCTAACCTATTGATGTCACAGGATGACGTGCGTTTCTTCGAAGAGAGGATCTTTGATGCGATGGTAAATGCTCGCAAAGTCATTGATATCGCATTCAAAGAAGGAATTGATGCATGAGCCGACAAATTGCTGTCGTCACTGGGGCTGCGGGGGGATTCGGCACAGCGATTAGCAAGGTGTTGCTGGATATTGGTTATCTGGTGGCGGCAACGGATGTCAGCAGTCAAAAACTGGCGCTCCTGAAGGAGCGTCTCGGACACCCTGAATCCCTTGCAACCTTTGAAATGGACGTAACTGACTTAGCCTCAGTAGAACAGGCGGCGCAACAGATTGTTGAAACATTCGGTGACACCATTACGGTGCTGGTGAACAACGCAGGCATTATTAATCGGGCATTCTGTCTTTCCGGCCAAGGGTTTAGTGAGACAACCAAGGTTATAAACGTCAATTTGATAGGTGCTTTCAACAGCACATCAATTTTTGTCCGCTACATGGCGCGCCTGAAATATGGGCGCATCATCAACATTGCCTCGGTTGCGGGCATTTGGGGAGCGGCAGGTAGTTCCGCTTATGGCGCTTCAAAAGCAGGTCTGATCTCTGCGACAGAATCCTGGGGGCGTGAATTGGGTCCACTGAATATCAGTGTGACAGCCGTTGCTCCGGGGGTCTGTAAAACCGACATGCTGGAGCAGTTTGTGGAATCAGGCCCGATGGAGTCGGCGGGAGAGGATAAGGTTGTACGTTCCATTGTTCCGGTCGGGCGTTGGGGAACGCCAGATGACGTGGCTGAAGTTGTGGGATTTTTGGCGAGTTGCAAAACTAACTACCTCAATTCCGCAGTGATCCCATTGGATGGCGGAATGCGTGTCGGAACGTTATAGCCGCGCAGGGGAATAAAAAGTTAGGAAGATCAGGCGCTTTTCTGCCTGATCTCATACTTTCGCCGCTATGTGATGACTTTTAGGGGATAAATATGTTCGACCATAATAAAAAGGACGTCAGTAGTATCTTGCTTACCGGTGCAACTGGCGTGATGGGGGGAAGGATCCTTCTGGAAATTCTGACGACGACGGATATTGAGGTTTACTGTCTGATACGGGCAGAAAACAGCCAGCAGGCAATGGAACGTCTGAAAGGTATCTTGTTTGCTTATGATCAGGAAAAACAAAGTGAGCACACTCATCATCGGATTATTCCGGTACTGGGGGATGTCTCTAAAAAAAGATTGGGGCTGACACAAGAGCTTTACCGCGAACTGGCTGACAAAGTTGACCGGGTCATTCATTGCGCTGCTAACGTTAGTCTTGTGGCGTCTTATAAAAAGATTGCGCCTGTTAACGTGCAGGGGACACAGAATGTCATTGATTTCTGTCTCCGGGGCAATGTAGCGATGTTGCATGCTTCCAGTTTCAGCATGGCAGGGGATCGCCTGTATAAGGACGGTTTTGTCCTGCATGAAACAGATCTGGACGTGGGGCAACGATTTGATGACATGGATTACGAACGCTCCAAATTTGAGTCCGAAAAAATTATTCACAGTGCCGGAAAAAAAGGGCTGAAGTGGGTGATTGTGCGCCCGGGCAACATTTGGGGAGAAAGTACAAATGGGCGTTACCCATTAGCGCATACGAAGGTCAAGGGCATTTATTACGAAATGGTTAAGGCATTAGTGGAAACTGGTCTGACGTTCAATGCACAGGACGATTTTGATATCACTCCTGTGGATTACGTGGCGGAAGCCTCGCTGTATGCCATTTTCAATATTGAGAAATTTAATGGGAAGACGCTTAATCTGACTAATCCTAACCCGATTACGTTCAATGATATCGTCTCTTTCCTGCGTGATTTTGGTTATCGTATTGATACCATTAACATGAATGATTACATGGAAGCACTGTCACAAAACCGTCTGTACCGTTATGACCAGCCTTATCGCTCGGTTTTTACCGATCTGCTGGGGCTATTTTATTCCGGCATGGAACTGACCGAAAAAGCCAAATATTCCACACAACTGACAACTGAATTACTCAGTGGCAGTGGAATTCAGTGCCCCCTGTCGGATAGAACGTTACTTTTCCATTACTTCAATTACCTGGTCGAATGTGAGTTTATTGCGCCGCCACAACAGCAGGGAGAAAGGGCTGAAATACGGGAAGCATCTGTACGGGGGAGTTATCTGGAACAACTGTTTGATGCTGATTTGTAATGAGGATATACGAGGCGACATGGCTGCATCTGGATCCTGATCTTCTTCAAGGGTTGTTTATAAAACAATCTAATAAAAGACAAGTAATGACAGAAATATGTATTGAATCGGAGCTTGCAATGATTGAACAAAATCTTAAGGTGACGTTGGTTCAAACCGATTTGGTTTGGGAAAATGCAGAACAAAACCGTGAACATATCGAACAGCACATCGATCAGATCACAGGTAGTGATCTGATTATCTTACCGGAGATGTTTACCACGGGTTTCAGCATGAAGCCACAGGCCATTGCTGAGACAATGACAGGGCCAAGTATTCAGTGGATGAAGGCGATGGCTGCCAAGAAAGATTGTGCCATTGTCGGCAGCATCATTATCACGGAAAACCAGCGCTTTTATAACCGTCTGCTGTGGGTTAATCCCGATGGCTCTGTCGCTCATTATGACAAAAAACATCTCTTTACTTTCGCCCAGGAAGATCACGAATACACCGCAGGCAATGCCCCGCTGGTGGTGAATTTTAAGGGTTGGAAAATCGCTGCCTTTATCTGTTATGACCTGCGTTTCCCCGTCTGGTCGCGTAACGTCAATGGTCATTATGATGCGGCGATCTACATCGCCAGCTGGCCGGCAAGACGTTCGGCTCACTGGTGCTCGCTTCTTCAGGCTCGCGCCATTGAAAACCAGAGCTACATTATCGGGGTTAACCGTGTTGGGCAGGATGGCAACCAACTAGACTATGACGGCCACACCATGTTGATCGACCCACTGGGTGAAATACTGCTGCACGAAATGAATCACGAAGTGGTGAAAACTGTGCATCTGTCACTCTCCCATGTGCAGGGTGTCAGGGAACGTTTCCCATTTCTGAAAGATGCTGATCTCTTTGTTTTGAACAACGATGTGTTAGGAAATGATACCTAACGTAACTCTGCATTGTTGAAGGAAGATGGCTACTGCCGCCTGTTTCACCTCGTTGAAAAGAATATTCCTCTGGGAGCAGCAGCATTAGCCATCATGATCGTATTGTTTGGGAACATCGTCCTGATGCTGAATCAAACTCACTCCATCCATACCTAATAGATTTCCAGTTGCAGCCGACAAAGCCAAAACTGGAAAGATAAGAGGGATAACAATGAAATTTGCCGGAGGTCGTATGCATATGCAAAAACATACATTTCAACCCAAAGCCCCCCTGGAGCAAAAACAGTTGAGATTGACTCAGACATTGCATCAGGCGTTTGAGCAGAAGGTACAGCGCTATCCACACGCCATTGTGCTGAATACTGAGAACGGGTTGGGGCTGACTTATGAGCAGTTTAATCAGCGAGCCAATCAACTGGCGCACTATATCCTGCAAATCAAACAGCAGATGGGGGAAACGGACGCCTTTTCACCCGTTATCGGAATCTGTCTGGAGCATGATGAAGAGATGCTGGTATCCATTCTGGCAATCCTGAAAGCGGGACTGGCTTACCTGCCCATTAACAGCACCCATGGAGCGGAAAGAATCGGTTTTTACATTGAAGATGCGGGTGTCAAGCTTGTCATTGGCGTCTTGCAGTATCAATCACTATTTGATGAAAGTAAGGTAGATTACCTCTGCATTGACAGCGAAAAAGCCTTTATCCAGACCATGCCATTACATAACCCGGATGTGAGTATTCATTCTGACTCATTGGCTTGTATCGCCTACGTATCTAAGACTGCCGGTGTCTCGAAAAGCGTTGACATATCCCATACCAGCGCGATGCGACTGAGTGCCATGAGATTGCTTCGTGCTGAGAAACATCATCTTGATTTGACAGAAAATAACTCGACAGAAAATGACATTTGGACACTGCTTGACGCCAGTACTTTTGAAGTTCACACGATGGGAAAATGACGTTACCAATATTTATGTCACACTCTTTAGTGAGAGCACAACTTATCACCAAATGAGACACAGAGAATTTTATGGGTATTCAACACAACGAGAAAGTGATTGAGTTTGAACAGGTCAAGAAGCACTACAAGGACTATCAAGCGCTAAAAGGAATTTCCCTGGATGTCTATCGCGGAGAGTTCCTGGGTCTGCTTGGTCCGAATGGGGCGGGTAAAACGACACTGGTCGAAATACTGGAAGGGCTGAAAACGCCGGATTCAGGCTCGGTTCGGGTATTAGGCAAAACATGGCAGCAGGACGCGCCTTACCTGCGTCAGCACCTCAGCGGTGTCTTACAGCAGACCCTGTTTATCGATAAGCTCAGTGTAGAAGAAACACTTAACCTGTTTGGCAGCTTTTATGGTTGTTCACGTAAACGAGCGCAGGAGGTGATGGAACTGGTCGAGCTGGAAGAAAAACGCAAAACCTATGTAGAGGGGTTATCCGGTGGTCAGCGTCAGCGTCTCGCATTGGGTGTGTCCATCATCAATGAGCCGGAAATCCTGATCCTGGACGAACCCACCACGGGGCTTGACCCGCGCATTCGTCATGATACTTGGGATATCCTGCGTAAGCTCAACCGTGAAAAGCACTCAACTATGATCTTAACTACCCACTATATGGAGGAAGCTGAGTATCTCTGTGATCGCATTTGTATCATGAATAAGGGAGAAATTATCACACAGGGCAGTATGGATGAGTTGTTGAAAAAACACTGCGATGGCGATCTCATTGAATTCCGTACCCATTTTCCTGACCGCTTGCAGGTACTGAGTCAACATGCTCAAGTCTTAAACTATGAGTACGATGAAAGGAAAGATAAGATCTGTATGCTGATTGAAGATTCCACCAGTTTTGTTGCTCATCTTTTTGAGTTTGCCAAACAAGTCGAGGTTGACATCATTGAACTGATGGTCAGGAAGAAAACGCTGGATGACTTGTTCATGACTTTGGCCGGGAGAAGGTTACATGAATAGTGCACTGCTCAACTTGATGAAAACTCAATTCCGGCAATATATCCGTGAGCCGGAAATTTTGTTCTGGTCGTTTGGTTTTCCTCTATTGCTGGTCTGGCTACTAGGGGTTTCGTTCTCCTCTCAGGACATTCCCGAAAGAGAAATCGGCATCGTGCTGCCTGTGGAAGCCGTAGAACAGCAGCAAGTCAAACAGTGGGGAGAGCAGCTTACTGCGCAGGAGCACATGATCTCAGGCATTATCAATAAAAAAGAAATCAAGCGTGAAAGGCTGGTCAAAGTTCGGTACAACATCACCTACTATCCTGATCATGAGTCTGTCGTGCGCGGGCTGAAGCGAGGGGATATCCAGATGTTCATTGAACAGGATAAAGAGGGAAAACGTGTCCATTACCTTGACCCACAGAACAGCGACGCCTTACTGACCTATTACCTGCTTAACCAGCAAGAGGGAATAGAGGTTGAAAAAAACCTGTTTATACTGGAAACACCGGGACTGCGCTATGTGGATTTTCTGGTACCGGGCTTACTGGCAATGGCGATTATGGAGACTTGCCTGATTGCGGTTGGCTGGGCACTGGCGGAAAAGCGCATCACACGGGTCACTCGTCAGATGTGCATTACCCCGATGCGCAAATCCACATTCCTGCTGGCGCATATCCTTTCCTGCCTTTTGATCAGCATTACCGAGATATTAATCATCTACCTGTTTGCAGACCTCTATTTTGATGTAGAAATACAAGGCTCGTTTTACGCTTTCCTGCTCTTGATGCTCACGGGGAATATTTGCTTTTCCGGTGTGGCAGTGCTGGTGGCATCCCGCGCCCGCAAAGCCCAAACCGCGAATGGATTGTTGGAAGTTTCCATTTTGATTCAGGTTTTGTTGTCAGGGATTTTTTTCAGTTACAAAAACTTCCCGCAGTGGATGGCGAATATTATTGAATACCTGCCATTAACCATTCTGGCCGACAATATGCGCAAAGTATTTATTGAAGGTGGTGATTTATTGCAGGCCGTGCCCGCAGCAATCATCTTGAGTGTCATTGGGATTGTGACATTTGTGTTGGGTATGAAAATATTTCGCTGGTATTGAAGGGATTATTATAAACATCCGGCGGATGGTTTGCCGGATGTTTATTTTCAAAACAGATATATGTCAATCCAACGACAATTGTCGACGCAACTGGGCTACTCGCTCACGCCATTGCTGCTGTAATATCGGTTTCTGGTGTGCAGCCTTGCGTTGCAAATCTGTCGCCAGTTTTTCCTCTAGTGAAATCAGCTCTGCCAGTTTCATTTCGTCATCATTAGAGAGCACTTCCGATGATGGTTCGAGAGAAAACGTAGATACGGGTGCGCTGCCCGTTTGTGTATTGCTATTAGCGTGACGGATTTTCTGATATACCGCATCCAAATCGTGGTATTCCGTTAAACGCTGACCATCAATATACCAATAACGGTTACAGCTTTGCTCAATCAATTCACGATCATGGCTGACCAGCAATAATCCACCCGCGAACAGCCGGATTTCATCGCGAAGCGTATTTTTACCATCCATATCCAAATGGTTGGTTGGTTCATCCAGCATCAATAATGAATATTTCGCCAAACTCAGGCCGATGAATAACAGTCTGGCGCGTTCACCACCACTCAATGATGCGACTGTTTGTTGATGGCGCAAATACGGAAACCCCGCGCTGATCAACGCCATTTTCCGCTGTTTGTCTAGCAGGGCAGCAAACGGTTTTAAGGCATCAGACAGCGTATCACTATCGGACAACTGTGCCAGTTTCTGGTCGTAATACCCAAGATTGACACGCGGATGCAGTACAAGAGGACTATCCGGCAGCGTCAGAGTCTGAGATTGCGATTGTGCCAAAATCATTCTTAACAGAGATGATTTTCCGGTTCCGTTCGCACCCATAATTGCAATGCGATCACCGCTTTTCACGGATAAATTGTCCGTTTTATATAGTGGTGGGCAGGACGGTGCCGGGATCACCGTCAGTTGATTGAACTCACACAGGCGATCTGCACGCAAAATATCACCGGTCAGTTTCAACCGCCATTGGCTGCTAACAGCCAGTTCAACCTGACAGTCCTGCAAACGGTCGACGTGTTTCTCCATTTGTTTGGCTTTACGGGAAAGCGCTTCGTTATCGTACACTTTGCCCCAGATAGCCAGACGTTTGGCACTGTGCGCGATGCGATCAATCTCTTTTTGCTGCGCGTTATGGCGGTGTTCATCACTGAGATCTTGTGCTGTCTGCGCTTCACGGGCTTGCGAGCACGGAAGACGATAGAGAGACACATTACCGTCGCGTAATATCCAGGTGCAATTCGTTAAGTGATCCAACAGTGTATTGTCATGAGAAACTAGAATAAAACTGCCGCACCACTGTGTCAGAAATTGCTCAAGCCAGAGAATTGTCGGCAAATCGAGATGGTTACTCGGCTCATCCAGCAATAATAAATCTGGGTTAATGATAAGCGCCCGCGCCAGTAATAAGCGCGTATGCTGACCGCCACTGAGTGCTGAGATCGCCAGACTGTGTTGCTCCGGCTGAAACCCCATTTCACTTAACAAAATTTCCGCCCGCCAATTGTCCTCAATTCGTTGTTCTGCCGGCAGTTTATCCAACACAGCCTCAATCAGCGTCATACTGTGCAATGTAACCGGTAAATGCTGTTCGGTGTAGGCCAGAATGCAGTGATTTGCCAGTGTTACGGTTCCTTCATTCGGTGATAATTTGGAAGAAAGTAATTTCAGTAGCGTACTTTTTCCACAACCGTTATACCCGATCAGACCGATTTTCTCGCCTTTATTAATGGAGATAGAAATATCGGCTAACAGTGGAGTGTGACCGTGATGGAATGACAGATTTTGGGTTGATAATAATGTACTCATAGCTTACTCAAATTTTAGGCGTGATAACACCTTGGGTCATAAAACGCGATAACCCTGTAAGCTGAGGAAGAGATATTAAATTGGTAAAAACTTCACTCAGGCAGGATTAACGCAATGCGTTAGTGGATAAGCCTGAGTGCTGACGATTACCAAAGAAATGTGAATATTCAATCACATCACTTAACATCATAATTAACCTCCTTTTCTTCTCTGTGGGTAAATGGATGATGGATAGATTATAGCATCTTTATATCATCTGCAATTATAAGTAGACAACGAGAACCTGTTTAAGTTGACTTAAGCGAAAGGGCAGAATCGTGTTTGATTAGCCAAGACTTGGGTGTAGCAATGTTCAGGCGTGATGGGCATTGCCGTAGTCGATTTTCCTTGCCGTTCCTGTCTTAATTACAGTGACCAAAATCAGTCTGCCACAACAGATATACCAATGTGACGGATGCCTTTTATATTGGGAGTGTTTTTTTAAATGGTTAATTCAATTTTTACCTGATTTAGATTAATAAATGATGCTATTTTTATTTATTAATATATTTAAAGTCATGGTGAAAAATTATTTTCTCTGATAATTAAGATATATATTTAATAATAACTTATGGTCTTGATTAGTCAAAACCCATTGGGTATAAATTCCATCCTATTAGGGCTATTTTATTAGGTATTTTGAACTTGGGCTGTGTTCAGATAAAAGCGATAGCTTTTGGACGCATTTTAGTATGGACTGAAAGAAGGAGCAGTGAATCATTCTCATGTACTAACCATTGATAAACTACATGCATGCTCCGATTTTTACGTGCAGTCTGTGTGCAAAAATTACGCTTATTGGGATAGATTTTTAGTTAACTGATGACCTAAAGGTAAATTGCTGAACCTTTGTGCCGTTTTTATCGTGGTTTTTGTCTCTGGAATATGGATTTTTCAGCGTTATATTTATTAATGTATTGATTTTTAAGTATATTATTTTATTTTAAAGTAAAATGCCCATTTGCAAATTTTTATTGAAATTGTAATCGTAAAATACTGACATGATAAATGAATAGTTATTGAACAATTCAGGTTGATTCCTATTATTTCCTCAATTCATGCCTCTTTTTATTTATTTTTTATGCATAAACTATGCATAAATTGTAAATAAAACTGCTTTTATAAATTGTGAAAAACATCATAAAGTAAATTATTTGTAATTTCATTGTATTGACTTTGTTAACTCCCAAAGAGATGATGCATTCAGCTTGCAATCTTAAAGGGTGGAAAAAGATACTCATAGAATGTAATTAGAAACTAATTGAAATAATTAATAGAAAATATGAGTAAACCTATTAATTAAACAAATACATTTCATGGTATATCAATTCATTTTTATTTTAGTGATTAACTTTTTTGAGGAAAAATAAATGTCAAACACGATTCAGAGAAGCTGGTTTGATCAGTATATGGTCCCTTGTTTTTCACCGGCTCAATTTATTCCTGTCCGCGCCAAAGGTTCTCGTGTATGGGATCAGGAAGGGAAAGAATACGTTGATTTTGCCGGTGGTATCGCGGTGAACTCATTGGGACATGCCAATGATGAGTTAAAGAAAGTATTAACTTCTCAAATAGAAAGTATGTGGCATGTTGGTAATGGTTATACGAATGAACCTGTTTTGAAACTGGCAAAAACACTTGTCGAAAATACCTTTGCTGATAAGGTTTTTTTCTGTAATTCGGGTGCTGAAGCAAATGAAGCTGCACTAAAGATTGCGAGAAAATATGCTTTAGATAAATATGGCAGTCATAAAAACGAAATCATTTCATTTGAAAATTCCTTCCACGGTAGAACATTATTTACGGTGACTGTGGGCGGCCAACCCAAATACTCACAAGATTTCGCGCCATTGCCGCAACAAATTAGCCATCTTCCCTATAACAATATTGACGCTATCAAAGCCCACATTTCGGAAAATACTTGCGCTGTGATTGTGGAACCTATCATTGGTGAAGGCGGTGTCATTCCTGCTGATCCTGCCTTCCTGAAAGCTTTGCGGGAACTGTGTGACCAACATCAGGCATTGTTGATTTTTGATGAAATCCAGACAGGAGTTGGTCGGACAGGGTATTTTTATGCTTACGAAGAAACAGGTGTTGAGCCAGATATCCTGACTAGCGCCAAAGGTCTTGGTGGCGGTTTTCCTATCGGAGCCATGCTGGTTAAACAGCCTATAGCAGACGTTTTCCAGCCGGGTTCACACGGTACAACATTCGGCGGTAATCCGCTGGCGGCGGCGGTTGCCAATCAGGTAGTTGCTTTAGTTAACCAACCGGAGTTTCTGGCGGGAGTACAAGAGCGTCATCATAAATTTATCAAGCGTATGTCAGATTTGAACCAACGTTATCACGTGTTCAGTGAATTACGTGGAAAAGGCTTGCTGCTGGGAGCCGAACTGGAGAAAAAATATCAGGGTAAGGCTAAAACCCTGAGCAATATCGCTGCGGAAGAAGGGTTGATTGCCTTGATTGCCGGTCCAAATGTGTTGCGTTTTGCCCCTGCGTTAAATATCGAAGAGCAGGACATCAATGACGGTTTCGCCCGTCTTGAAAACGCCCTCAAGCGATTTGTTCAGGAATAATACAGGTTTGAGGTGATATCATGATGCTATTTAGATCCGTTCAACATAAAGATTTAGGAGATATTCTCGATCTTTCGTCCCGTGCTGGCGTTGGTCTGACATCGCTGCCACATAATCAGGAATACCTGACGGCACGGATTTCACGCAGCATTGATTCATTTAACGATGTAAATGGACGAGCACAGCAGGGATTCCTATTTACTCTGGAAGATACGGAGAAGCATCGTGTTGTTGGTGTTAGTGCACTGGAAGTTGCGGTAGGGCTGGAAGACGCATTCTATAATTTCCGTTTACAGCGGTCGGTGCGTGCATCCCGTGAACTGGGCGTTTACAACACATTTGAAACGCTTATGGTGGGGCAGGATTATACGGGGTGTAGTGAGTTATGTACGTTGTTCCTCGACCCTGATTATCAGGGGGGAGGTAATGGTGTTTTCCTTTCCAGAAGCCGCTTCCTGTTTATTTCGGCATTCAGGCATCTCTTTCCAAAATCTATTTTTGCGGAAATGCGTGGGGTGGTGGATCTACAGGGAGAATCCCCGTTTTGGAATGCCCTTGGGCAACACTTTTTCAATATCCCTTTCGCTCAGGCCGATTACTTGACCGGCATTGGTATAAGAACGTTTATTGCGGAATTGATGCCATTCCATCCCATTTATGTACCTCTACTGCCGGAAGATGCGCAGAAAGCCATCGGTCAGGTGCATGAAAATACCGTACCCGCTCGCGCTATCTTAGAAAAGGAAGGTTTCTTCTATAACGATGGGGTCGATATTTTTGATGCAGGTGCCATCTTGCAAGCAGAAATTGATAATGTGCGTTCGATCAAGGCAAGTCGGCTTGCCTATGTCAAAAAAAGCGAAAAGGTCTCCCGACAGAGTAATGGGGTGCCGTGTATTGTTTCCAATGTGCACTTTCAGGACTTTAAGGCACTGCTCCTGAATATCCCTGATCCGTTTAGTTATGATGAACTGCAACTGACTCCTGCGGAGATGGAAGTGCTCCATGTGGATGAGGGGGATGCTGTGCGCTTTATTTCTCTTTTTTCTGAGGGATCTTCACAATGAATCATCAAGCAAATTATATCGGTAGCGGGTGGGTAGCAGGGCAAGGCGAACCCGTCATCAAATATTCCCCTCTTGATCAGCGGATTTTATGGCAGGCAAACAGTGCTTCTGTCAGTCAAGTAAATGACGCGTGTCAATCTGCCCGCAGGGCGTTCCCGGCATGGGCGAAACTGACGGCTGAAAAACGTATAGCTATTATTCAGGCGTTTGCTGATTTACTCACACAGGAAAAAGAGGCCATTGCCCGTGTGATCAGCGAAGAAACCAGTAAGCCTTTGTGGGAAACAAGGACAGAAGTTCAGTCTATGATTGGCAAAGTTGCTATTTCCATTGAGGGATGGCAACAGCGGACTGGCTATTCAGAAACGCCTATGCCAGATGGCAAGGCGATATTACAGCACCGTCCCCACGGCGTGATGGCGGTTTTCGGCCCTTATAATTTTCCCGGCCATTTACCTAACGGCCATATTGTTCCGGCGTTGATTGCCGGTAATACACTGGTGTTTAAGCCGAGTGAACTGACCCCCATGACGGCGGAAAAAACCGTGCAATTATGGATCAAAGCGGGGTTGCCTGCGGGTGTGTTGAATCTGGTTCAAGGGGGAAGGGAAACTGGCGGTGCATTGCTGGATAGCCGTGAGATTGACGGTGTGTTGTTTACCGGCAGTGCAGCGACAGGGTTTCATTTCCACCGCGTACTTGCGGGTCAGCCTGAAAAAATGCTGGCGCTGGAAATGGGCGGCAACAATGCTCTGATTGTGGATGATTATGACGATCTTGAGGCCGCGGTTTACACCATCATCCAATCTGCGTTTATTTCTGCTGGGCAGCGCTGTACCTGTGCCCGCAGGCTGTTGGTAAAACGTGGAGAGAAGGGGGATGCTCTGATTCAACGGCTACTTGATACCGCAGGTCAGATTATCCCGTCTCGCTGGGATGCCGATCCCCAACCGTTTATAGGCGGGGTGATCTCGTTGCCCGCAGTAGAAAATCTGCTGGATGCTCAGTCACGATTACAGGCATTGGGCGGCGTTTCGCTGCTGACTATGACTCAACCTGATCCTGACTCAACGTTTATGACACCCGGCATTATCGATCTGACCGATGCCAAAGAGGTTCCTGACGAAGAATATTTTGGACCTCTGTTAACCTTGAAGCGTTATGACACTTTTGAAGAAGCCATCTCTATCGCAAATGATACGCGCTTTGGTCTTGCAACGGGGTTAATTTCGCCGGATGCCGCTCTATTCGAGCATCTGTTGCAGGAGGCGAGGGCAGGGATTGTGAATTGGAACAAACCGTTGACCGGCGCCTCCAGCGCTGCCCCGTTCGGTGGTATTGGTGCATCGGGCAATCATCGTCCCAGTGCGTACTATGCCGCAGATTATTGTGCCTGGCCAATGGCATCTCTGACGGCAGACAAGCTGGTTTTACCTGATGCACCGGCGCCGGGTCTGGATTTTTTCCGTTCCTGATTTTTGTCATTAATAGCTTAGAGAACAGAGGTAATTATGTCAGGAATTGAAGCAAATTTTGATGGCCTGGTGGGTATGACTCACCATTACGCCGGGCTGTCAATGGGTAATGAAGCCTCGATGACTCATCGGGGGCAACAGTCCAATCCCCGCAAAGCTGCGCTTCAGGGATTGATGAAAATGAAGTCGCTGTCTGATATGGGGCTGGTTCAGGGGGTTCTGCCCCCGCAGCAGCGCCCTAACCTTCCCGCACTGCGGCAGTTGGGTTTTACTGGCAGTGATGAGCAGGTATTAAGCAAAGCTGCACAATATTCACCCTTGTTGCTGTCCAATCTCAGTTCCGCTTCTTCCATGTGGACAGCAAATGCAGCAACGGTTTCACCTTCTGCTGACAGTGCTGATCAACGAGTCCATTTTACGGTGGCGAACCTGAATAACAAACTGCATCGTTCATTGGAAAGTACAGTCACCGCGCGAGTGCTGGAAGCCGTCTTTCCTGATCAGGCTTGTTTCGCCCATCATGATCCTTTGCCTCAACATGGGGACTGGGGAGATGAAGGTGCGGCAAACCATAATCGTTTCTGCGGCGAATATGGTGAAGCGGGTGTGCAGCTATTTGTGTATGGTCGCAGTGCCTTACAGGAAGGCACGGCACCTAAACTCTATCCGGCAAGGCAGACATTGGAAGCCAGTCAGGCGGTCGCTCGTCTGCACCAACTTGAGGCCGCTCAAACGGTATTTGCCCAGCAGAATCCGGTCGCTATTGATAGCGGAGTGTTTCATAACGACGTGATCGCTGTCAGTAACCGCAATGTTTTTTTCCATCATCAGCAGGCCTTTGTGAATCAGCAGTCCGTATTGGCTGAACTTGAGAAAAAAATGGTGCGGCTTGGGCAAAAATTGATTGCGGTTGAAGTCCCTTCATCACAAGTGACGCTTCAGGATGCGGTTGGATCCTATCTTTTTAACAGTCAATTATTGAGCCAACCTAATGGCGATATGATGTTGATCTTGCCAGAAGAGTGTCGCCAGAATGTCAATGTCTGGGCGTATTTGCAGGCTTTGGTTGCTGGTGCCGATTCCCCTATTAAGAAACTCCACTTTTTTGATTTACGGGAAAGTATGCGTAATGGCGGAGGCCCTGCCTGCCTGCGGTTACGTGTCGTCTTGAAAGAACAGGAGTTAGCGGCGGTGAATCAGGCTGCTCTGATGACGCCGGAACTGTATCAACGCCTGACCTCTTGGGTTGAACGGTATTATCGCGATTCCCTGTATACCGCAGATTTGGTTGATCCCCAATTGCTGAATGAAGTCTATTTTGCCCTTGATGAATTGACCCAGATCCTCAAGCTCGGCTCGATCTATGAGTTTCAGCGTTAATCAGGAGAAAAAATGGATTTATTGACCTTATTGTTTGAAAAGAAACTGGAGAAAGTTCTGCATTTCCCACCTGCTTTAAAAGCCTCATGGCTGGCGGAGGGAGTATTGCAATTGCTGCCACAGGAGAGCAAAGCGGATACGTTGATTCTCTCCGTCGGTATCCACGGTAATGAAACCGCGCCCGTGGAGCTCCTGATTCAGTTAGTGTCGCAACTTGCTCTGGGAAGCCTACCGTTGCAGCACAACCTTCTGCTGATTTTCGGTAATGTACCCGCCATGCGTGAAAATAAGCGTTATATCGATAATGATCTCAATCGCATGTTTGGCGGCCGCCACCAGAATTTTCCTTCAGGGAATGAATCCCAACGAGCGATGGAGCTGGAAACGGTTGTTCGCCAGTTCTTTCGTGAGCCAGCAGTTAGGGCATCAACACGGCGCTGGCACCTTGATCTGCATACGGCAATTCGCGGCTCCTGCCATGAACAGTTTGCTTTGCTGCCGTTTCAGGCTCGTGAATATGCATCTGATTTCCTACAGTGGCTGGAGGGGAGCGATATTGATGCTCTGGTCTTCCATAACGCAGCCGGCGGGACGTTCAGTCACTTTACCAGTGAACATTTCAACGTAGAGAGTTGTACGATGGAGGTGGGTAAAGCACGTCCTTTTGGACAGAACGACCTGAGCAGATTTAATAATATTACGCTTGCATTACGTGATGTCGTGGCGGGTTCGTTTTTGATTAAACGGGAAAAACCGACAATGAAGCGTTACCGTGTTATAGACGCGATTATCAAACAAGAGGACAGTTTTCGGCTCCATATTCCTGAGGATACGAAAAACTTCACTGCGCTGCCGGACGGGTTCGAAATTGCCAGCCAGCCGAATCAATTCTGGAAAATTACTTCTCCTGCAAACTTTATTCTATTTCCCAACGCTCATGTTGCCATTGGTCAGCGTGCGGGTCTATTGCTGGTGCAATTAACGTAAAGAATCCTATGGAGGTTATCGATGACGAGGACGGTAAAAACACCTGTGGAGCAATCCGCAGGTGCGCAGAAACTTCACCGCGGATTAGGCAAACGTCATGTTCAATTAATTGCTATTGGAGGGGCTATTGGTACAGGGTTGTTTATGGGAACGGGAAAAACCATTGCTGTATCAGGCACTTCAATAATCCTGACTTACCTGCTGATCGGTTTTTTTGCTTTCATGGTCATGCGGGCGATGGGAGAACTGTTGCTCACAAAACTGGATTACCGAACCTTTGCTGATTTTGTGGCGGATTATCTCGGTGAGAAAGCCAGTTATTTTCTTGGCTGGACATACTGGATGAGCTGGGTAGTCAGCTGTATTGCGGATGTTGTAGTGTGCGGTGGCTATATCCAATATTGGTTTCCTGATGTCTCACTCTGGTTCACAGCTCTGTCACTTTTGGGGCTGATATGTTTGTGTAACTTCTTTTCGGTACAGTTATTCGGCGAAACTGAATTCTGGTTCGCTATGATCAAAGTCGTGGCAATCGTAGCACTGATTATCGTCGGTGTCGGCATGGTGTTTGTCGGATGGACATCGCCTAATGGCGTGACAGCGTCTGTTCGTCATTTGACTGATCCTGAAGTGTTCTTGCCGAACGGGATGTTTGGGTTTCTGGCAGGCTTTCAGATTGCCATTTTCTCTTTTACTGGCATTGAGCTGGTTGGCACCGTGACTGCGGAAACTAAAGAACCAGAAAAAGTTTTACCGAAAGCCATCAACACTATTCCCATCAGGATCATCATTTTCTATGTGCTTTCTATTATGTGCATTATCGCCGTGACTTCGTGGACGAATATTTCCCCGGAAGTCAGCCCGTTTGTGACGCTGTTTGCATTGGCTGGGTTGCCTGCGGCGGCGGCAGTGATTAATTTTGTCGCTCTGACTTCGGCGATGTCTTCGGCTAATAGTGGTTTATACGCGTGTACCCGGATGCTGTATGGCTTGTCCACAGAAAAGCTGGCGCATGGTAAATTCGCACAACTCTCAGTGAGCAGTGCGGTTCCTATCTTCAGTTTGATATTTTCTGTTATCTGCATGGCAAGCGGGGTATTCCTGCTGTTCATTGTCCCCAACGTGATGAAATTATTTACTATTGTCTCAACGGTGGCGGCTATTATGGTCATTTATAGCTGGGGAATGATATTGATTGCTTACCTGGCTTATCGTAAAAAACGTCCTGATTTGCATAAAATTTCCATCTATAAAATGCCTATGGGCATACCAATGACATGGTGTACCTTGATATTCTTTGCTTTCACAGTAGTGATTATGGTGTTTGATTACGATACCCGCGTTGCATTATATGGCACACCGATATGGTTTGTGATATTGGAGGTTTTGTGGCGTATGCGGAAAAATCGGAAGCAGCGTGTAATAGAAAAAAGAGTGGTAAATTAATCTATATTCACAAATAGTCAGTTAAATGGAGCAAAAAGATTTAGGTCGGTTTTTAATATTATTATCTTTATAAAAAATTTATTGGATATTTAATTCACTTATATAAATGAATTAACGATGATCCCTTTTTATTACCTTACCAATAAAAAAGATGATTATTGCTATAAAAAAATAACCCCAGCCAAAAAGTATGGGGTTATTTTATCTGTCGCAGTTATCTCATCATGTTTCTCACAATCAGAGAAAACGACTTAGAAATAGAAGATTACGCGTTTTCTTGTTGAGCTGCCTGAATCGCAGTCAGTGCAACAGTATAAACGATGTCATCAACCAATGCGCCACGGGACAGATCGTTAACTGGCTTGCGCATTCCTTGCAGCATTGGCCCGATGGAAACCAGATCCGCAGAACGTTGCACCGCTTTATAAGTAGTGTTACCGGTGTTCAGATCCGGAAAAATGAACACGGTAGCCTGACCAGCAACTGGTGAGTTTGGTGCCTTGGATTTTGCTACGTCTGCCATGATAGCTGCGTCGTACTGCAATGGACCATCGATGATCAGGTCCGGACGTTTTTCCTGTGCCAGACGCGTCGCTTCGCGAACTTTCTCTACATCGCTGCCCGCACCAGAGTTACCCGTGGAGTAGGAGATCATCGCAACGCGAGGATCGATGCCGAATGCTTTGGCTGAATCCGCAGATTGGATGGCGATTTCAGACAGTTGCTCTGCGGTTGGATCTGGGTTGATCGCACAGTCGCCGTAAACCAGTACTTGTTCTGGCAGTAACATGAAAAAGACAGAAGAAACCAGTGAGCTGTTTGGTGCTGTTTTAATTAACTGCAACGGTGGACGAATGGTGTTCGCCGTGGTGTGAACTGCACCGGAAACCAGACCGTCAACTTCGCCTTGTTCCAGCATCAGCGTACCCAGAACAACGTTGTCTTCCAGTTGCTCACGCGCCACAACTTCGGTCATGCCTTTGCTTTTACGCAGTTCAACCAGACGCGGAACGTAACGTTCGCGCACAGCGGCTGGATTAACCAGTTCAATGCCCGTGCCCAGCTCAACACCTTGAGCCGCAGCGACACGGCGGATTTCTTCCGGATCACCCAGCAGGATACATTCTGCAATGCCACGTTCAGCACAGATAGCCGCTGCTTTGACCGTACGTGGTTCGTCGCCTTCTGGCAGAACGATACGTTTGCCAGCCTGACGTGCCAATTCGGTCAGTTGATAACGGAATGCAGGTGGAGACAGACGGTTTGGACGCTCAGAAGTAGCAGCCAGAGAATCGATCCATTCGCTGCTGATGTGTTGTGCAACGTAGTTTTGCAGTTTTTCGATACGCTCATGATCATCAGCAGGGACTTCCAGGCTGAAACTTTGCAGGTTCAGGGAAGTCTGCCAGGTGTTGGTTTTCACTGTGAAAACCGGCAGGCCAGTGTTGAATGCACGTTCGCACAGTTCACGGATAGAATCATCAATAGCGTAGCCGCCGGTCAGCAGAACTGCACCTACGTCAACACCATTCATTGCGGCCAGACATGCCGTGATCAGCACGTCAGGACGGTCAGCAGAAGTGACCAGCAGAGAACCCGGACGGAAGTATTCCAGCATGTTAGGAATGCTGCGAGCACAGAAAGTCACCGATTTAATACGACGGCTCTGAATGGCACCTTCGTTGATGATGTCTGCTTTCAGGTGTTTCGCCATGTCGATTGCACGGGTTGCGATCAGGTCGAAACTCCACGGAATGCAACCGAGAATAGGTAGTGGGCTGTTTTTGAATACGGTTTTTGGATCGATGTAGGCAACGGTCGCTTTGGAGGCTTCGTCGAAGATTTCTGATAAATCTGGGCGAGTACGGCCTTGTTCATCAACAGGTGCATTCAGTTTGTTAACAATCACACCGATGATGTTCTGGTTTTTTATACCACCGTATTCGGCACGGCTCAGTTCAATCTGCTCTTTTAACTGTTCTGGGGAATGGGTACCCAGTGCCGTGACAAACACGATGTCTGCATTCAGTGTCTTGGCAATTTCATAGTTCAGTGACTGTGCAAATGGATGCTTGCGAGTTGGCACCAGACCTTCGATCAGAACCACTTCGGCATCTTTGGTGTTTGCGTGGTAACGAGCCACGATTTCTTCCATCAACACATCTTTCTTATTGGTGGTCAGCAGGGATTCCACATACGCCATATCCAGAGGTTCAGCAGCGTGCATGCTGGAGTGAGAACGGATGATGGATGTGGTTTGATCCTGAGAACCACTATGGCGTGGTTGTGCGATAGGTTTGAAAACACTCAGGCGAACGCCTTTTTGCTCCATGGAGCGAATTACGCCTAGGCTGACACTGGTTAAACCAACGCTGGTGCCAGTAGGGATCAACATAATTATACGGGACACGGAAACCTCTTTAACGGTTGCTCGTCAGTCAATCAACGTGACTCAATGCTATATAAATAGATGAAAAATGAGTCAACGCAATAGATATCAATGAAATATTAATCAATGCATTCATGAATAGAGAACCGCCAGCATTGCTGGCAGTTCTTGAAATCATATGACTTATGCAGTCAGGCGCGCTGCATCCTGAGCGATCACCAATTCTTCATTAGTTGGGATCACCAGAGCAGGGCGGCTGTTATCAGTAGTGATAACGCCAGATTTGCCGAAGCGAGCTGCAAGGTTACGCTCGTGATCATATTCGAAGCCCAGCAGAGCGATTTTTTTCACTGCCAGTTCACGAACCAGTGAGGAGTTTTCACCGATGCCGCCGGTGAAGATAATCGCATCCAGACGGCCTTCCATCAGTGCACTGTATGCACCAATGTATTTCGCCAGACGGTGGCAGTAAACGTCCATTGCACGTTTAGCATCAGCTTTGGTTTCGTAGTTATCTTCTACATAACGGCAGTCGCTGGTGACTTCAGTCAGACCCAGTAAACCAGATTCTTTAGTCAGCAGAGTATTGATCTGATCAACGCTCATGCCCATTGCATCGTGCAGGTGGAATACGATAGCAGGATCGATGTCACCACTACGAGTTCCCATTACCAGACCTTCCAGTGGAGTCAGACCCATGGAAGTGTCAACACATTGGCCGTTAACAATGGCAGAAACAGAACCACCGTTACCCAAATGGCAGGTGATGATGTTCAGTTCTTCCACTGGCTTGTTCAGCATTTTGGCGGCTTCACGGGTAACGTAGAAATGGCTGGTGCCATGTGCGCCGTAACGACGGATGCCATGCTCTTTGTACAAGTTGTATGGCAGAGCGTATAGGTATGATTCTTCCGGCATAGTCTGGTGGAATGCAGTGTCAAATACGGCGATATTTTTCTCAACCAGATGAGAGAATGCTTTTTTCGCTTCTGCGATACCAATCAGGTGAGCAGGGTTGTGCAACGGTGCGAATGGGATAGCGGCTTCAATACCTTGGATCACTTCATCAGTGATAATAACGGAAGACGTGAATTTTTCACCGCCGTGAACGATACGATGGCCGATGGCTGAAATTTGCGCAGAAAGTTCTGGCTTTTCAGACAAAATAGTATTAACAATAAAGTTCAGTGCTTCACTGTGTGCTGCGCCGGCACCTAAAGCAGCTTCGTTTTTCGCGCCATCCATTTTCCATTTAATACGGGCTTCAGGCAGGCCAAAGCATTCTGCCAGACCGGAAAGATATTCTTCACCATTGGCAGGGTTGATGATAGCGAATTTCAGGGAGGAGCTACCGCAGTTAAGAACCAGTACCAGCTTACTTGACATGGAAATACCTATTATCTTGTTGTGATCTAATCTTGAATAAGAATGATGTTAAAAAATGAAATAATCTGTTAACAAACTGAACCAAAGTGTTGCGAAAAAGGACAATTTTTCTGTTTTGCTACTGCAACGACATAAAAGTCTGTGTAGGATACCGTTTGCTAGCAATAAAGACAAAATATACTTAATAGTATTAATACTACAAAAAAGATTTTATCTGTTGTAGGAATTTTTTAAAAATTATACCTTTAATTGATTGAGGTCATGATGAATACGACGCCACCTGTCAACCAAGGTTGGTTTAAGAGAGTACAATTAGGGCAGCAATATTTGAAAACGTGGCCGCTGGAAAAACAGCTCGCGCCAATTTTCCCTGAAAATCGCATTATCAAAGCGACTCGTTTTGGCATTCGTTTCATGCCGCCGCTGGCGATTTTTACTTTGACATGGCAAATTGCACTGGGTGGGCAATTGGGGCCATCTGCCGCAACCGCGCTGTTTGCCTGTAGTTTGCCGTTGCAGGGATTATGGTGGTTGGGAAAACGTGCAGCAACGCCTTTACCAGAAGGGCTGCTGAAATGGTTTTATGAAATTCGTGAGAAATTTGCCGAAGCGGGAATTGCCATGATGCCTGTGGAAAGCACACCAACTTACTTCTCGCTGGCTGAATTGCTTAAACGGGCATTCAAGCAACTAGATAACGCTTTCCTTGATGATATTTGAACCGTCAGATCCCCTCCCTGACGGCTGCTGAATCAATTAACTGATAAACCCCCTTTCAGATCAATAAATGGTTGTTTTGCGCTACTCATAAAAAATGGATACAGAAGGGCGTTATACTCATCTTGATTTCGGCAGTCATGGTTTCAACTCCTAGACACCGATGTGAAATAAGTGTCAGCGTATGTTGGCTGTCCTCGCCAATATCACCTGAGCACCGTTGAGATATGTCAGATTATTAACGCATGATTGCGTTTGGAGGATTTGGGTGTGGTACTGAAATGCAGAGGTTTCTTATTCGATCTGGATGGCACGTTGATTGATTCACTACCGGTAGTTGAGCGTGCATGGTGCCAGTTTGCAGATAAAATGGACATCGATAGAGATGAAGTGTTGAGTTTTGTTCATGGTACTCCGGCTATGATATCACTACGTCATTTTATGCCTGATGCAAGTGAAGAGGAGATCAATCGCACTTTTAAGTGGATTGAAAAAATTGAATCAGAAGATACAGAAGGGGTTACTGCTTTACCCGGTGCGATTGCACTGATTGATAAACTCAATGCGCTGGATATTCCGTGGGCGATAGTGACTTCGTGTACGGTTCCCCTTGCTTCTGTCCGTCATAAAGTGGCGGAGTTGCCTGAGCCCGCTCATTGGGTTACTGCTGAGAGTATCAAAAATGGGAAACCGAACCCTGAGCCTTATCTGTTGGGAGCCAGTATGCTGGGGCTGTCGCCAGAGGAGTGTGTGGTTTTTGAAGATGCTGCTGCTGGTATTCATGCGGGTCTGGATGCTGGCTGTCAGGTGGTGGTTGTCCATAATTCGCCGGGTATTCCACGTCGTGATGAACTTCATCTTGTGCTCAATAATCTGGAAGACATTGAAATTAGCAAATCTGGCGGTTATGTAACAATTTATGCCTTAAATGAGGAAAATTGTTGATCTTAACGAGGGATTTATCCTGAGAAAAATGGTCTACTTACGCGCTTAATGCCTATACCGATAGGCTCTTGATAACGACCAATCTGCCTATCGGCAGATTGGTATTGCTGATGGGATATTCCTTAAGGTATAGCTGATTAGATACTGTTGATAGAGGCCATATTGAATAGCGAACTGTTGTGGGTATTGACCCTGTTATTAGTAGCCATTGTTCTTTTCACCACCAATAAAGTCAGAATGGATGTTGTGGCGTTATTGGTGATCATCGTATTTGTCCTGAGTGGTACGCTCTCCCTGAATGAAGCCACTATCGGTTTCAGTGATCCGAATGTCTTGTTGATTGCTGCTCTGTTTGTCATTGGCGAGGGGCTGGTGAGGACAGGCGTTGCCTACCAGATGGGGGATTGGCTGGTTCGTGTTGCCGGTAGCAGTGAAACCAAAATGCTGGCTCTGCTGATGCTGTCAGTTGCCGGGCTGGGGGCTTTCATGAGTTCCACGGGGGTTGTGGCTATCTTTATTCCTGTTGTCCTGAGTGTCGCCGCTAGAATGAAAACCTCTCCAGGCCGGCTGATGATGCCGTTGGGTTTTGCTGGCTTGATTAGTGGCATGATGACGCTGGTCGCAACACCACCCAATATGGTGGTCAATAGTGAATTGGTGCGTGAAGGTCTGCGGGGTTTTGACTTTTTTTCCATTACACCGATAGGTATTTTAGTGTTGCTGGCGGGAATTGTTTACATGCTTGTTACCCGTCGTTGGCTAGGCGTGAAAGCACTTCAGAAACCGGACGAACGTTACCATCGTACGTTTCGTGACTTGATCCGTGACTATAAATTAACGGGTCGTGCCCGCCGTCTTGCTGTCCGCGAAGGCTCCCCATTGATTGGTCATGCACTGGATGAATTGAGTCTGCGTACCCACTATGGTGCCAATGTGGTTGGTATTGAACGCTGGAGGAAGTTTCGTCGGGTGATGGTAGCTGCCACCGGTGAAACTGAGTTACATCAGCAGGATGTGCTGCTGGTGGATATGTCCGATAGCGATGTGGATTTGCGAGAATTTTGCAGCGAGCAACAGTTAGAGCCGATGATATTGCGCGGGGAATATTTTTCGGAACAGTCCCGTGATGTGGGAATGGCCGAAGTTTCTGTGATCCCTGAATCAGAGCTATTGGGAAAATCGTTGCGTGATATGAAATTTCGCACACGTTATGGTCTCAACGTGGTGGGGATTCGTCGTAGCGGTAAAGCCATTGTTGAAAAATTAGTCGATGAACCTGTACACCTTGGTGACACCTTACTGGTGATTGGCGACTGGAAACTGATTCGGGCATTGAAAACCAAAACACCTGATTTCATTGTGTTGAACCTGCCCGTTGAAGTGGAAAGTGCCGCTCCTGCAGCATCACAGGCGCCTCATGCTCTGTTTTGCCTTGCCCTTATGGTGGCGATGATGCTGACCAATGAAATTCCCAATTTTGTTGCTGCCTTGATTGCCTGCCTGCTAATGGGAAAATTTCGCTGTATCGATATGGAAAGCGCCTATCGTGCCATTCACTGGCCGAGCATCATTTTGATTGTCGGGATGATGCCTTTTGCTCTGGCACTACAAAAAACGGGCGGTATTGATTTAATTGTCAAAGGCTTGATGGATATTGCCGGCAACATGGGGCCGCGGGTGATGCTGTTGTGCCTGTTTGTACTCTGTGCGCTGATCGGGTTGTTTATCTCCAATACAGCGACTGCCGTATTGATGGCGCCGATTGCTATTGCTGCGGCGAAACAGATGTCTGTTTCACCCTTGCCCTTTGCGATGATTATTGGTGTTGCGGCTTCGGCTGCGTTTATGACACCTGTTTCATCTCCTGTTAATACGCTGATACTGGGGCCTGGTGGATATCGGTTTGCTGATTTCCTGAAACTTGGCGTACCTTTTACGCTGATCGTCATGGGGATTAGTGTGGCGATGATCCCGATACTTTTTCCATTTTGATCTTTTTCCCAATCGACTGTTTCAGGGATTTCAGGTGGCTAAGTTTAAATAGTACAGCTTCCGCATCAAGGAAGCTGCATTGTGGTTACAGGCTGATTTCATCAAGCGAAAGACTGAAACCTGGCACAAACACTGTCAGAAAGTAATCCATCTCTTCACTGTGGCGTTCGGCCAATGTTTTTTCCAATCGTGATTTGGCCTGATTGAATTCAGCGTTGCCAGCCGATAGCTCCTCCAGACATTTCAAATAAGCACATAACGCATCGGCCTGTTTGACAATGGCAGTTTCTTCGTCCGTGTGAAGCTGATCATCCAAAATAGAGCGAAAATCATCCTGTAATTCAGAAGGCAGCATAGTCAATAATTTATGTTGGGCGATTTTTTCTATTTTTTTGTATTCGTGGGCAATTTGGGGATTGTAATATTTAATTGGGGTGGGCAGATCTCCGGTGATGACTTCGCTGGCATCATGGTACATGGCCAGCAGGGCGATCCGTTCGGCATTAAGACTGCCGTTGAATTTACGGTTTTTGATCACCGCCAGTGCGTGGGCGACAAAAGCGACTTGCAAACTGTGCTCTGAAACATTTTCTGTACGTACATTTCGCATGAGAGGCCAGCGATTGATCAACTTCAGGCGAGATAACTGGGCGAAAAAATGACTCATAATTTCCTCTTGCTGCGGGACAACAATGTGATTAATTGTGGGCGGAGTCAGGACGGAAGTAAACCCATTAAGAGCCAAAATAAGTTGTGAAAGGCAATTGGAATCTGTACTGAATGAGAGTGTGGGGGATATGTGCGGCATAGAGATATTAGAGCCTAAACGGCTCTAATATTCACGCAGGGTGGTTATGCTTATTGACGATAATTGCCGATAAATCGGGCAAATTTCTCAATCGCTATTTGCAGATCAGTTGTATGTGGCAATGTGACAATACGGAAATGGTCAGGTTCTGGCCAATTGAACGCTGTACCTTGAACCAGCAGCACTTTTTCCTGTAATAACAGATCCAGTACCATTTTTTGATCGTCATGGATGTTGAAACGTTTGGTGTCTATTTTCGGGAACATATACAGAGCACCCATGGGCTTAACGCAGGAAACACCTGGGATCTGATTAATCAATTCCCATGCACGATTACGCTGTTCATAAAGGCGACCGCCCGGAAAAATAAATTCGCTGATGCTCTGATAGCCACCCAAAGCTGTTTGAATGGCGTGCTGCATAGGGACGTTGGCGCAAAGACGCATGGATGCCAGCATCTCCAGCCCTTCAATATAGCCTTTGGCCTGTTTTTTCGGACCATTCAGTACCATCCAGCCTTGACGGAAACCCGCAACGCGATAGGTTTTTGACAAACCATTAAAGGTAACGGTAAAGAGATCGGGAGCCAGTGCCGCGATGGAATGGTGCTGGGCATCATCGTACAGAATTTTGTCGTAAATCTCATCGGCGAAAATAGTCAAATTATGCTGACGGGCAATTTCCACGATTTCCAGTAGCAGCTCTTTGCTATATACCGCTCCGGTTGGGTTGTTCGGGTTAATAATGACAATCCCCCGGGTACGCGGGGTGATTTTACGGCGAATGTCATCTAAATCAGGGAACCAGCCTTGTTGTTCATCACATAGGTAATGAACAGCCTTGCCGCTGGAAAGTGATACCGCTGCTGTCCAGAGAGGATAATCCGGCGCAGGTACCAACATTTCATCCCCAGTATTGAGCAGAGCTTGCATGGATTGAACGATAAGCTCAGAAACACCGTTACCAATAAAGATATCTTCAACGGTAATATCCAGCATATTTCTGGCTTGATAATGCTGCATGATTGCTTTGCGCGCGGAGTACAGCCCTTTCGAATCAGAGTATCCCTGAGCGGTTGCAAGATTGCGAATAACATCGACCAGAATTTCATCGGGTGCTTCGAAGCCAAATGGCGCCGGATTACCAATGTTTAATTTCAGTATCTTATTGCCTTCTTCTTCAAGTCGTTTGGCTTCTTTGAGGGTATTACCCCGGATGTCATAGCAGACATTATCTAATTTGCTGGATTTATTAATGGAAAACATAGAGTGCCTTAACCTCGTGGCAATAAGTGGGTTTTACCCGGCATACAAGGTGTGGTGATTAAAGTGTAATGATTAATGTACTCCTCCCGGTCTGTATTTTGAAGATGCTTTGATATCTTTGGTGAAAACGGTTGTTTTAAAGACTAATGTATAAGTTTGCCCTCTAAAAATGCGTATTTTATTGGTGTTTTATTCTTTATTTTTATTTATTCTTGGTTTTATATTTCAAATAATGACGTGTTTTTAGTTGGTTGAATGAAAAAATAGGTAATTTAATGATGAATTTTTAGTCTGTAACATTAAATGGAACTCGAATTGTCAATAAAAGTAAGAAGGTTTGTATAATGTATTCTTATAATTTATCTTTACTGACGTAAAGTTAATTAAGGTTTTTATCACATGATACTTTGACAATGTTTTTGAATTTTTACCCGTAACATTTTCAGGACTTTTCAATGAAAAAGTAAAACCATTAAGAATGTTAATATTTTTCGGTTGAGATAAATTTTCTTCATTCAGTTACTCTATTCTTTGAGGTAAGTCAGAAAAAGGATATTTGTACTGGAAATTAGTGATTATGTGATGTAAATAGAGTTTTATCTCCGCTTTAATTTGGAGATTGCATAAATTTTGTTAAGAAAGGAGAAATTAAAACCCATGATTATATAGATAGTAAAAAAAAAGCAGTAAACCTTTGCCCTCTTTAATAGAGTAGAGTAATGTCACAATCGGTATTATTTTATTTGATACTGCTGAAGTAAAAACACCAGGTTAGTTAGTAATTAAAATCAAAAAAAAGTGATGAATAAACAATGATAAATGCAAATCGTCAGATAATAAACCTCGATCTCGATCTGCTAAGAACTTTTGTTGCCGTTGCTGACTTAAATACTTTTGCAGCCGCAGCAGCAGCAGTTTGTAGAACGCAATCGGCTGTGAGTCAGCAAATGCAACGTCTGGAGCATCTTGTGGGGAGAGAATTGTTTGCTCGCCACGGACGTAACAAGCTCCTGACTGAACATGGGCTTCAACTTCTTGGTTATGCACGCCAGATTTTGCGTGCCAATGACGATGCTACTGCATCATTGACGTACAATGATGCTGACGGTGAATTAAGAATAGGGGCATCTGATGATACTGTTGATACCCTTCTTCCTTTCCTGTTAAATCGCATTGCTTCTGTCTATCCACGCATGGCTGTTGATGTGCGAATCAAACGCACTCAGTTTATTGAAAGCATGCTGGATAACCATGAAATTGATTTGGCATTGACCACAGCAAAAATTAATCACCATCCAAAAACGGTTCTGCGCTCCTCGCCTGTACTATGGCACTGTGCGCCTGATTTTCAGTTGCAGACGAACGAAGCTATACCGTTGGTTGTAATGGATGAAACCAACCCATTCCGTCAGATCGCGCTGGATACGCTGGATACGGCCGGTATTTCATGGCGTATTGCTTATGAAGCGGCTTCCCTATCAGCTGTTCGTGCAGCTGTGAATGCTGAAGTTGGCATTACTGCCCGCCCTCTGGAAATGCAGAATGCAGATCTAAGAATTTTGGGGGAAAGTGAAGGGTTGCCACGCCTGCCAGAAATACAATTTTTCTTGTATCGAAACAGTAACGAACAGAATGAATCTGTCCTGACTGTTTTTGATGCAATAGAAAATAAGAAAACACCTTATACCGTAACTACTATCGAATCTAATGAAACCGACGAGATTGATGAATCAGTTGAAATATCCTCTGTTGAAAATATAGACGAGTAAGTATTACGTGTTTTATAGGCTAATATTTCCATTTTATTTGTAGAGATATTAGCCTTTCTCTAAACTGTTATTAATAGTTCTTCAGGTTTTCGTTTCCATTTCTGATATTTCCCTCCAAAAATATACCCTATTAATTTTCCTATCTCTTTCGAATTTTAGTTAAAGGAATGTTGTTTTGTTAACAACTTTCATTTTTTTAAATTGATAAAATAAACTCGCTTTTGGAAATAGTTGCTAGATTACGGTTCTATAGTCCTTTTTAGAAATAATTTATTAATGATTGAATGAATTACATTCAAGTGTTGAATATTTTTCAATGAAATTGTGCACTCGATCATAAAAATACTCTGATCAGTGCGGTGGAAAGACAGGTTTTTCCTGAGATAATAGTGTAGTAAAGTCGAGTTATCGGTTAAACTAGTTATAGCGTGTTGGTGGCTTTTTACTCGACTGACACGTTTTAGCGATATATAAGCACAATCTGTTAATTAATGGTTTTTTGTTTGTAAATAAATAGGTAGTCGCTTTTGCCATGCAGGCAAAATATTGTTTAGAGGAATAAAAACCAAGACGATTCAAGCTATTAATGATATTGATTAGCACTGTTTCATATTTGGTTGTTATCCCTTCCCATGAGTCGATGTGGTGCAACACTGCCGGCAAAAAAGCAGACATCTTGACACCACTTTTGATGAGTAAGCAACGAGTATGTCTACATCCACTGGAGTTTTTGCCCATCACTGGGCGTTTGCAGTTTTCCTGCTAGGTGCTTTTGGTCTGTGTGCGCTTATGTTATTGGGTGCGTACTTCCTGGGGGGCAGGTCAAAAGGCAGAGCGAAACACATACCTTATGAATCGGGTATCGATTCTGTCGGCAGCGCCCGTCTCCGCCTGTCAGCGAAGTTTTATCTGGTCGCCATGTTCTTTGTCATCTTCGATGTTGAAGCCCTTTACTTATACGCATGGTCAGTTTCTATTAAAGAAAGTGGCTGGCTGGGTTTTGCCGAAGCAAGTATTTTCATTTTGGTGTTATTGGCAGGCTTGGTTTATCTGGCTCGCATCGGAGCACTGAACTGGACTCCTGTACGCTCACAACGTCAAGTCAGTCAACCCAGTGCTGACATTCATACCAACAACAGTCATATGCAGTAAATAGCGAGGCATAAAGATGGATTATACGCTCACCCGCATAGAACCGAACGGTGAGAATGACCGTTATCCCCTGCAAAAACAGGAACTTGTCAATGATCCCCTGGAGCAGCACGTTCACCGCAGTGTCTATATGGGTAAACTGGAACATGCTTTGCATGACATGGTGAACTGGGGAAGAAAGAATTCCTTGTGGCCTTATAACTTCGGACTTTCCTGTTGTTATGTAGAAATGGTGACGTCATTTACCGCCGTTCACGATGTTGCGCGTTTCGGCGCAGAAGTATTGCGGGCATCCCCACGTCAGGCCGACTTCATGGTGATTTCAGGAACCTGCTTCGTCAAAATGGCACCCGTTATTCAACGTCTGTATGACCAGCTGCTTGAGCCAAAATGGGTAATTTCCATGGGTGCCTGTGCAAACTCCGGCGGTATGTACGATATTTATTCTGTAGTTCAAGGGGTCGATAAATTTATCCCTGTTGATGTTTATATCCCGGGCTGTCCTCCCCGCCCCGAAGCCTATATGCAAGCACTGCTGCTGTTGCAGGAGTCTATAGGCAAAGAGCGCCGCCCTCTATCATGGGTTGTCGGCGATCAGGGGGTTTACCGCGCTAATATGCAATCAGAAAGAGAACGGAAGCGCGGTGAACGTATTGCAGTGAAAAACCTGCGTACCCCAGACGAAATTTAAGGCTTTTAGCCATATAGCGTACGTAACCAGAGCAATGTGTTGCGATCACAATAAACCCTGATCAAGCGTTGTGGTGAAGAATGATGACAGATCAGATAGCGCAAGAAAGCGCACGGCCTGCTTGGGAAACTCAGGATCACTTTGATGATCCGGTTGTAAGCGAGCTTAATCGTCAATTTGGCCCAGAGGCCTTTTCCGTCCAGCCTACCCGTACCGGTATGCCGGTTGTCTGGGTTAGGCGAGAACAATTACTGGCAGTAATAACGTTTCTGAAAAAATTGCCCAAACCTTATGTCATGCTGTTTGACCTGCATGGTGTCGATGAGCGTCAGCGCTCTCACCGACAGGGGCTTCCTGCGGCAGACTTTTCGGTATTTTATCACTTGATTTCCATTGAGCGTAATCGTGACATCATGCTGAAAGTCGCACTCAATGAAAAAGACTTGAATATCCCAACCATCACGTCAATTTACTCTAATGCTAATTGGTATGAGCGTGAAACGTGGGAGATGTTCGGGATTACATTCAATGGTCATCCGAATTTGCGTCGCATCCTGATGCCGGATACATGGGAAGGACACCCGCTGCGCAAGGAATATTCCGCACGCGCTACGGAATTCGACCCTTTCATGTTGACCAAGCAGAAAGAAGATCTGGAAATGGAAGCACTGACTTTCAAACCAGAAGAGTGGGGTATGAAACGCGGTACCGAAAGTGAGGATTTCATGTTCCTCAACCTCGGCCCCAATCATCCTTCAGCTCACGGCGCATTCCGCATTGTTCTTCAGCTTGATGGCGAAGAAATCATTGATTGTGTTCCCGATATTGGCTACCACCACCGTGGTGCGGAAAAAATGGGTGAACGTCAGTCATGGCACAGTTATATCCCTTACACCGATCGTGTCGAGTATTTGGGAGGATGTGTCAACGAAATGCCGTACGTGCTGGCCGTTGAGAAACTGGCTGGCATTGATGTGCCTGATCGCGTGAAAACTATCCGCGTCATGTTGTCTGAGTTGTTCCGCATTAACAGCCACCTACTCTATATCAGTACATTTATTCAGGACGTTGGCGCAATGTCTCCAGTGTTCTTCGCCTTTACAGACCGTCAGAAAGTGTACGATGTCGTCGAGGCGATTACCGGATTCCGTATGCATCCAGCATGGTTCCGTATTGGCGGTGTTGCTCATGACTTGCCCCGAGGCTGGGATAAACTTCTGCGTGAACTGCTTGACTGGATGCCAAAACGTTTGAATTCCTATGTCAAGGCAGCGCTGAAAAACAGTGTTCTGAAAGGGCGTTCTGTAGGCGTAGCTTCTTATAACTCCAAGCAGGCATTGGACTGGGGCGTGACAGGTGCAGGTTTGCGTGCAACTGGTATCGGTTTTGACGTGCGTAAATGGCGCCCTTATTCCGGCTATGAGAACTTCGATTTTGAAGTGCCAACAGGTTATAACGGTGACTGTTACGACCGTGTCATGCTGAAAGTGGAAGAGATCCGCCAGAGCATGCGCATCCTTGAGCAGTGTCTCAAGAATATGCCAGAAGGCCCGTTCAAGGCGGATCACCCACTGACCACTCCACCACCCAGAGAGCGTACCCTGCAACACATCGAAACCATGATCAACCACTTCCTGCAAGTGTCATGGGGTCCGGTTATGCCTGCCAATGAATCATTCCAGATGATTGAAGCAACCAAGGGTATCAACAGTTATTACCTGACCAGTGATGGTAACACTATGAGTTACCGTACCCGCATCCGTACACCGAGTTTTGCTCACTTGCAGCAGATCCCATCGGTGATCCGCGGCAGTCTGGTTTCTGACCTGATCGTTTATCTGGGCAGTATCGATTTTGTTATGTCTGATGTGGATCGCTAACGATGCAAAGTGAATTTAACGCAAACAAGCAAGTACGTCTTGATGTGATTAACGTAACGGACGCTCAGACACAGGGTGCGTTTGTACTGAGTACCGCAGAACGTGATGCCATCGAGCAGGAAAAACACCATTACGAAGATCCGCGTGCCGCGTCAATTGAGGCACTGAAAATTGTGCAGAAACAGCGTGGTTGGGTGCCGGACGGCGCCATCTATGCCGTTGCTGAAGTTTTGGGTATTCCCGCCAGTGATGTGGAAGGGGTGGCGACGTTTTACAGCCAGATTTACCGCCAGCCAGTAGGGCGTCACATTATTCGCTATTGCGATAGCGTTGTGTGTCACATCACAGGTTATCAGGATGTTCAGGCAGCGATAGAAATGCACTTGAACATTCGTCCGGGGCAAACTACGGAAGATGGGCGTTTCACACTGTTGCCAACCTGTTGTCTGGGGAACTGTGACAAGGGGCCTACCATGATGATTGATGAGGACACTCACAGTTACGTGAAACCAGAAGAAATTGAAAAACTACTGGAGCAGTATCCATGACAACGCACTCAGGAGTGAAAGAAATTATCCGCGTAGCGGAAACTCATCCCCTGACATGGCGGTTGCGTGATGACCAACAACCTGTCTGGCTGGATGAATACCGTAGCAAGAGTGGTTATAAAGGAGCTGAAAAAGCACTGAAGGGCATGGTTCCTGATGAAGTTACCACGCTGGTGAAAGATGCTGGTTTGAAAGGGCGTGGTGGAGCAGGTTTTTCCACGGGCTTGAAGTGGAGCCTGATGCCAAAAGATGAAAGCATGAACATTCGCTATTTGCTGTGTAACGCGGATGAAATGGAGCCGGGAACCTACAAAGACCGCCTGTTGATGGAGCAGCTGCCTCATCTGCTGGTGGAAGGGATGCTGATCAGCGCATTTGCGTTGAAAGCCTACCGCGGCTACATCTTCCTGCGTGGCGAATATGTCGAGGCGGCGGTACATCTGCGCAGAGCAATTGAAGAAGCTAAAGCGGCCGGTTTGCTCGGTAAAAATATTCTTGGTAGTGGTTTTGATTTTGAACTGTTTGTTCATACCGGCGCAGGGCGTTATATCTGTGGTGAAGAAACCGCGTTGATTAACTCCCTTGAAGGACGTCGGGCGAATCCCCGTTCAAAACCTCCATTTCCGGCTACGTCCGGCGTATGGGGTAAACCAACTTGTGTAAACAATGTTGAAACCTTGTGTAACGTCCCTGCGATCCTTGAATATGGTAAAGAGTGGTACATCGGTCTGAGCGAAGGCAAAAGTAAAGATGCCGGCACCAAACTGATGGGCTTTTCCGGTCGGGTCAAAAATCCGGGCGTTTGGGAACTGCCTTTTGGCACCACTGCCCGTGAAATTCTCGAAGATTATGCGGGTGGTATGCGTGACGGTCTGAAATTCAAGGCTTGGCAGCCCGGCGGAGCGGGAACCGATTTCCTGACTGTGGATCACCTTGATCTGCCGATGGATTTTGAAAATATCGCTAAAGCAGGCAGCCGCTTGGGAACTGCACTCGCAATGGCCGTTGATCATGAGATCAACATCGTTTCCCTGACCCGTAACCTTGAAGAGTTTTTCGCCCGTGAATCCTGTGGCTGGTGTACGCCATGCCGTGATGGTTTGCCGTGGAGCGTTAAAATCCTCCGCGCCATTGAGAACGGGAAAGGTCAGCCTGGTGATATCGAAACTTTGGAACAACTCTGCCGTTTCCTCGGCCCCGGCAAAACTTTCTGTGCCCATGCGCCCGGCGCTATGGAGCCTTTGCAGAGTGCTATTAAATATTTCCGTGATGAATTTGAAGCGGGAATTGTCACCAAAGACTACGGCAACACCAATCTGATTGCGGGCATTCAGCCAAACCTGCTTAAGCAGCGCTGGTAAGGCTTGTTTGCAAGAACGGTTCGCTCAAGCAGAATTTTTGATTAACGCCTGCCACGGCAGGCCATTGGGAAGCATGCTGACTATGGCTACGATACATGTAGACGGCAAAGAATATGATGTAAACGGGGCTGATAACCTGTTACAAGCCTGCCTCTCATTGGGGCTGGATATACCTTATTTTTGCTGGCATCCAGCGCTGGGAAGCGTTGGCGCTTGCCGCCAGTGTGCGGTGAAGCAATATCAGAACGCGGAAGATACGCGTGGTCGTCTGGTGATGTCTTGTATGACACCAGCGACAGAAGGCACGTTTATCTCCATTGATGATGAAGAAGCGAAGCAATTTCGCGCAAGTGTCGTGGAATGGTTGATGACCAACCATCCCCATGACTGCCCTGTCTGTGAGGAAGGGGGTAACTGTCACTTGCAGGATATGACGGTGATGACGGGGCATTCATTCCGTAAATACCGTTTTACCAAACGTACTCACCAAAATCAGGAACTGGGGCCATTTGTTGCCCATGAAATGAACCGCTGCATCGCCTGTTACCGTTGCGTTCGCTACTACAAAGATTATGCGGACGGCACAGACTTTGGCGTTTATGGTGCTCATGACAACGTTTATTTTGGTCGCACTGAAAGTGGTACGCTGGAGAGTGAATTTTCCGGCAACCTTGTTGAAATCTGCCCGACAGGGGTATTTACCGACAAGACCCATTCAGAGCGTTACAACCGTAAGTGGGATATGCAGTTTGCACCAAGCATCTGCCAACAGTGCAGTATTGGCTGTAATACCAGTCCCGGTGAACGTCATGGTGAAGTTCGCCGGATTGAGAACCGTTACAATGGCACCGTTAACCACTACTTTATGTGTGACCGTGGTCGTTTTGGCTACGGTTATGTTAACCGTGACGATCGTCCTCGTCAGCCACAGCAATTGCGTGGTGATCAGTGGATTTCACTGAATGCCGAGCAGGTTATGCAGGGTGGGGCGGATATTTTGCGTCAGGCCAAAAATGCTATTGGTATCGGTTCGCCACGCGCCAGCATTGAAAGCAACTTTGCTCTGCGTGAACTGGTTGGTGAAGAAAACTTCTATAGCGGCATATCCGTGGAAGAACAGAACCGACTCGATATGATACTGGAAATTCTTCAGCAAGGCGGCGTCTATACTCCATCCCTGCGTGAGATCGAAGGTTACGATGCAGTACTGATTTTGGGTGAAGATCTGACCCAAACGGGGGCTCGCATGGCACTGTCTGTACGCCAGGCGGTCAAGGGCAAGGCGCGTGAAATGGCGGCGGCTCAGAAAGTGGCTGATTGGCAGATTGCCGCAGTGATGAATATCGGTCAGCACGCCAAATATCCTTTGTTTTTAACCAGCGTTGATGATACCCGACTGGATGATATTGCAGCATGGAATTACCGTGCACCAACTGATGATCAAGCCCGATTTGGTTTTGCTGTGGCGCATGCCCTGAACAGCATTGCACCCGCCGTCAATGACCTGCCGGATGAGCTGAAAACGAAGGTAGAAATTGTTGCACAGGCACTGCGTGATGCGAAAAAACCATTGATTATCAGTGGTAGTAATGCTGGCAGTGATGCATTGATTCAGGCGGCGGCCAATATCGCATGGGCATTGAAAGACAAAGGTGCAAATGTTGGGCTTTCCTTTGTTGCGGCTTATGCTAATAGCCTCGGTCTGGCGATGATGGAAGCACAGCCGTTGGATGTCGCTTTGCAGCGTATTGCCAAAGGCGATTCTGATACCGCGATTGTAGTGGAAAATGATCTCTATCGGCATGCGGCAGCCGATAAGATTGACAGTGCATTAGGCAGCCTGAAAAATCTGATCGTCGTTGATCATCAACGTACTGCTATCATGGATAAGGCTCACTTGATTCTGTCAGCTGCCAGCTTTGCCGAAAGTGATGGTACGCTGGTGAATCAGGAAGGCCGTGCCCAGCGCTATTTTCAGGTTTATGAACCGTCATTCTATGACAAATCTGTCGTTATGCTGGAAAGCTGGCGCTGGATGCATTCCCTGTATACCACTTACGCACAATGCCAGACTGACTGGGCGCAACTTGACCATGTGATTGAAGCTTGTGTCAAAGCTATGCCTCAATTCAAAGGTATCGTTAATGCCGCTCCGGATTCCACATTCCGTATCCGTGGTCAGAAATTGGCTCGTTCACCTCATCGTTACAGTGGCCGTACGGCAATGCTGGCCAATGTTAGTGTCCATGAGCAGCGCCAACCGCAGGATATCGACACGGCATTTGCTTTCTCAATGGAAGGGAACAACAGCCCGTTTGCCGAACGTCAGCAAATCCCATTTGCATGGGCGCCCGGCTGGAACTCCCCGCAGGCATGGAACAAATTCCAGGCGGAAGTCGGTGGCAAACTGCGTTTCGGTGATCCTGGTATGCGTTTGATTGAAACGACCGATGGTGGGTTGAACTACTTTGACAGCATTCCGGCTGCATTTGCTGCACAGAAAAACCAATGGTATGTCGCGCCTTATTTCCACCTGTTCGGCAGTGAAGAATTGTCACAGCGTGCAGAAGTAATACAGGAACGTATGCCTGAGCCGTATGTGATGATAAATCATCAGGATGCTGAACATCTGAATGTGAAAGAAGGTTCCATGATGGAATTTGACTGTGCGGGTCAACAATTGCGTCTGGCTGTGCGCTTAAGCGGCAATCTGGTGCAGGGTCAGATTGGCCTGCCGCTGGGAATGCCGGGTATTCCACCTGTTCTGGCGGGTAAATCAGTCAATAACTTACGGGGGATGGCACAATGAGTTGGTTTACTCCCGATGTGATTGAAGTCTTGATTACTATTCTGAAAGCGGTTGTCATTCTGCTGGTTGTTGTTGTTTGCGGGGCGTTCATGAGTTTCGGTGAACGCCGCCTGCTTGGGCTATTCCAGAACCGCTACGGGCCAAACCGTGTGGGTTGGGGCGGTTCATTGCAGCTCGTCGCTGACATGCTCAAAATGTTTTTTAAAGAGGACTGGGTACCGCGTTTCTCCGATCGGGCTATTTTCACTCTGGCTCCAATCATTGCTTTCTGCTCGTTACTGCTGGCGTTTGCTATCGTGCCAGTCAGCCCAACGTGGATGGTGGCGGATCTGAACATCGGCATTCTGTTCTTTATGATGATGGCAGGTTTGTCGGTTTACGCTGTGCTGTTTGCCGGTTGGTCGAGCAACAATAAATATTCCCTGTTGGGGGCAATGCGCGCATCGGCACAGACACTGAGCTATGAAGTTTTCCTTGGTCTTGCTCTGATGGGTGTCGTAGCACAGGCTGGCTCCTTCAACATGGTGGATATCGTCAATTCACAACAACATATGTGGAATGTCATTCCCCAGTTCTTTGGTTTCCTGACCTTTGCTATTGCTGGTGTGGCGGTGTGTCACCGTCACCCTTTTGACCAGCCGGAAGCAGAGCAGGAATTGGCGGATGGTTATCACGTCGAATATTCCGGCATGAAATTCGGTTTGTTCTTTGTCGGGGAATATATCGGTATCGTGACGGTATCTGCTTTAATCGTCACACTGTTCTTTGGTGGCTGGCATGGGCCTTTATTGCCTTCCTTCATCTGGTTTGCGTTGAAAACGGCATTTTTCATGGTGATGTTCATTCTGATCCGTGCCGCATTGCCGCGTCCGCGTTATGACCAAGTGATGTCATTTGGCTGGAAAGTCTGCCTGCCGTTAACTTTACTCAACTTGCTGGCGACTGCCGCAGTAATTTTATACAACGCTCAATAAAGGGGGGATTGAACCATGACATTGAAAGAGTTAGTGGTTGGTTTCGCCACCCAGGTACGCAGTATTTGGATGATAGGGCTTCATGCCTTCCATAAACGCGAAACAAAAATGTATCCGGAAGAGCCGGTTTATTTGCCACCCCGTTACCGTGGGCGCATCGTTCTGACGCGTGATCCTGACGGTGAAGAGCGTTGTGTCGCCTGTAACTTGTGTGCGGCGGTGTGTCCAGTAGGATGTATCTCACTGCAAAAAGCCGAACATAAAGATGGCCGATGGTATCCTGAATTTTTCCGCATCAACTTTTCGCGCTGCATTTTCTGCGGACTGTGTGAAGAGGCTTGCCCGACGACCGCTATCCAGTTGACACCGGATTTCGAATTGGGTGAATTCAAGCGTCAAGATCTCGTATATGAAAAAGAAGATCTGCTGATTTCAGGACCGGGTAAATATCCTGATTATAACTTTTACCATAAGACAGGCATGGCGATTGATGGCAAAGATAAAGGGGAAGCCGACAATGAAGCTAAACCTATCGATGTTAAAAGCCTGTTGCCGTAAGGAGCGATATTCATGGAATTTACATTTTATGTCGCAGGGCTGGTTGCCATCCTCGCTACACTCAGGGTGATAACGCACACTAACTCAGTACATGCGTTGCTGTACCTGATTACTTCCCTGTTGGCACTTTCGGTCGTGTTCTTTTCACTGGGCGCATATTTTGCCGGCGCACTGGAAATTATCGTTTACGCGGGTGCGATCATGGTGTTGTTTGTCTTCGTCGTGATGATGCTCAACCTCGGTAAATCTGTTGTCGAGCAAGAACGGGCATGGTTGCAGCTCCGCGTTTGGATCGGCCCGGCTATTCTGGCTGCTGTGCTGCTGATTGTGTTGATCTTTGCTATCAGCAGCCTGCCAACGGCTGAGATCAGCGGTGAAGTGGTCAGTGCCAAAGAAGTGGGAATTAGCCTGTTCGGGCCTTATGTTCTGGCAGTAGAACTGGCATCACTGTTACTGCTGGCAGGGCTGGTAGTGGCTTATCACATTGGCCGTGAAAATCGTCAGGGTGAAGTGATCAGTAATCGTACGGAGGATCAATAATGATACCTTTAGAACATGGTCTGATTCTGGCGGCTATTTTGTTTGTATTGGGCTTTGTTTGCCTGATTGTCCGCCGCAATCTGTTATTTATGCTGATCGGGCTGGAAATCATGATCAATGCTTCGGCTCTGGCGTTTGTTGTTGCCGGCAGCTATTGGCTCCAGCCTGATGGTCAGGTGATGTACATTCTGGCCATTACTCTGGCAGCCGCCGAGGCGAGTATAGGTCTGGCACTGCTACTACAGTTGTACCGTCGTCGCCAGAGTCTGAATATTGATATAGTCAGTGAGATGCGCGGATGAACCTACTCTATTTAACAATTCTACTGCCACTGCTGGGTTTTTTACTATTGGCATTCTCTCGTGGCCGCTGGTCTGAAAATCTGTCAGCTATCATTGGGAGTGCTTCTGTTGGGCTGGCAGCATTAGTCACACTCTGGGCCGGGATGGATTTCCACGCCCAGAATGGGGCAGAGGGGCTGGTTTACAGCCAGACATTGTGGAACTGGATGGAGGCAGATAACTTCAATATTCCGGTTAATCTGGTACTGGATGGGCTATCTCTGACCATGCTGAGTGTCGTGACGGGCGTTGGTTTCCTGATCCATATTTATGCTTCATGGTACATGCGCGGTGAAGAGGGTTATTCCCGTTTCTTCGCTTATACCAATTTGTTTATCGCCAGTATGGTGGTTTTGGTACTGGCAGATAACATGCTGCTGATGTACCTCGGTTGGGAAGGTGTTGGGCTGTGTAGTTATCTGCTGATCGGTTTCTACTATAAAACGCCTGCCAATGGTGCAGCGGCAATGAAAGCCTTCATCGTAACCCGCGTAGGTGACGTGTTCCTTGCCATTGGGATGTTCATCCTTTATGACCAGCTTGGCACATTGAGTTTCCGCGAATTGGCGGTATTGGCACCGCAGCATATCGAAGCAGGCTCTACGGCGATTACTTGGGCAACCTTGATGATTCTGGGTGGTGCTGTGGGTAAATCGGCTCAGTTACCACTGCAAACATGGTTGGCAGATGCGATGGCAGGTCCGACACCAGTTTCTGCCTTGATCCACGCGGCCACTATGGTTACTGCCGGGGTTTACCTGATTGCCCGCAGCCATGCGTTGTTCCTGATGGCGCCGGATATTCTTCATCTGGTTGGTACTATTGGGGCTATTACCTTGCTGCTGGCAGGCTTTGCAGCGCTGGTGCAGACCGATATCAAACGTGTGCTGGCCTATTCCACCATGAGTCAGATTGGTTATATGTTTCTGGCTCTGGGCGTTCAGGCGTGGGATGCCGCCATCTTCCACCTGATGACTCACGCATTCTTCAAGGCACTGTTATTCCTTGCTTCTGGCTCCGTGATTCTGGCTTGTCACCACGAACAGAATATCTTCAAAATGGGTGGCTTGAGTAAGCGTATTCCGTTTGTTTATCTCTGCTTCATCGTAGGTGGTTCGGCACTGTCAGCGCTGCCACTTCTGACTGCTGGTTTCTACAGTAAAGATGAAATTCTGTGGGGCGCACTGGCGAATGGTCATATGAACCTGATGCTGGCAGGGCTTGTCGGTGCTTTGATGACATCACTGTATACCTTCCGCATGATCTTTATCGTGTTTCACGGTGAAGAAAATACCAAGGCTCATCCAGTCAAAGGGATTACCCATACTTTACCTCTATCGGTACTGCTGGTGCTCTCTACTTTTGTGGGAGCGCTGATTGTGCCACCGTTGGCGGGAGTTCTGCCGGAAAGAAGTACAACGGCAGGGCATGATGACAAACTGACATTGGAGATTGTTTCTGGTGTGGTCGCTGTTTTCGGTATCTTGCTGGCAGCAGCGTTGTACCTGGGCAAACGTGCTGTGGTTAAGGCCACTGCAAACAGTATACCGGGGCGTTTCTTATCCACATGGTGGTTCCATGCATGGGGATTTGATGCACTATATGACTGGATATTCGTGAAACCATTCAAAGGTATTACTCAACTATTACAGAATGATCCTTTGAACTCACTGATGAATATTCCTGCCATATTGTCACGTTGGGGCAATAAGGGACTTAGCTTAAGTGAGAACGGACAAGTCCGTTGGTACGCTGCCTCTTTGGGGTTGGGTGCAGTGCTGGTTTTGGCTCTGCTGCTTTTGATTTAATTAAGGGACACATTGCGCCATGCTACTACCTTGGCTAATTCTTCTACCCTTCATCGGAGGCTTGCTATGCTGGCAGGCGGAGCGCTTCGGCACCCGTATGCCGCGTTGGATAGCGCTTCTGGCGATGGGACTGACTCTGCTGCTTTCCCTGCAACTTTGGTTACAGGGCGGTTATACGCTGACCAACCCACAGGGCATTCCACAGTGGCAATCAGAATTTCTGATCCCGTGGATACCTCGCTTTGGCATCTCCATTCATCTGGCTTTGGATGGTTTATCACTGCTGATGGTGGTCTTGACAGCACTGTTGGGTTTGATGGCAATTCTCTGTTCGTGGAATGAAAACCAGCCATATCAGGGATTCTTCCATCTGAACTTGCTATGGATACTTGGCGGTGTGATGGGGGTCTTCCTTGCCATCGACCTGTTCCTGTTCTTTTTCTTTTGGGAAATGATGCTGGTGCCGATGTATTTCCTGATCGCTCTGTGGGGACACAGAGGTTCAGGCGGCAAAACCCGTATTACGGCAGCGACGAAATTCTTCATCTATACCCAAGCCAGTGGTCTGGTAATGCTGATTTCGATTCTGGCATTAGCCTTCGTTTATCACGATGCAACGGGAGAATGGTCATTCAGCTATGAAAAACTGCTGAATACACCGATGTCAGATACAGTTCAATACTTACTGATGCTGGGTTTCTTCATCGCATTTGCCGTAAAAATGCCCGTTGTGCCTCTGCATGGCTGGTTGCCGGATGCTCATAGTCAGGCACCGACTGCAGGTTCAGTTGACCTTGCGGGGATCTTGTTGAAAACAGCGGCGTATGGTCTGTTGCGTTTTAGTTTGCCTCTGTTTCCACAAGCCTCTGCGGAATTTGCGCCGATTGCGATGTGGCTGGGTGTCATTGGTATCTTCTACGGTGCGTGGATGGCTTTCAGCCAGACTGACATCAAACGCCTGATTGCCTATACCAGTGTTTCTCACATGGGTTTCGTACTTATTGCCATCTACACCGGCAGCCAACTGGCTTATCAGGGGGCGGTCATCCAGATGATTGCACATGGTCTGTCAGCCGCTGGCCTGTTTATCGTGTGTGGACAATTATATGAACGTCTGCATACCCGCGATATGCGCAATATGGGCGGTTTATGGGGAAAAATTCAATTGTTGCCTGCGATCTCGCTGTTTTTCGCTGTAGCGACACTGGGTATGCCGGGAACCGGTAACTTTGTTGGTGAATTCATGATCCTGTTCGGTAGTTTCAGCAAATTCACCCTTATTACTACCGTATCCGTGTTTGGTTTAGTTTTTGCATCCGTCTACGCACTGTATTTAATGCAGAAAGCGTATTACGGCACACCAACAACTGATAAGCCACTACAACGGATGGATGTGCGTGAAATCTCCATTTTGCTACTGTTAGTCGTCTTGCTGGTGATTGTGGGTGTTTATCCGCAGCCTGTCCTTGATACCTCAGCGGCGGCGATGAGTAACATCCAAAATTGGTATTCAGCTTCACTTTTAACTACAAGGCCGTAACTCGCCATGACAATAACTTCTGAACAATTGATCGCACTGTTGCCGCTATTGATCGTCGGATTGACGGTGGTGGTTGTGATGCTGTCCATTGCGTGGCGACGCGATCATTTGATCAATTTCACCTTAACGGTAATTGGTCTGAATCTAGCCCTGCTTTCTCTCTATTTTGTTGGACAGCAGGAGCCGATGGATGTCACGCCACTGATTCATGTGGATAGATTTGCAATGTTTTATACCAGCCTTGTGTTGATTGCGAGCCTCGCAACGACCACATTTGCTTACTCATGGCTGGAGAATTATCCCGATAATAAAGAAGAATTTTACCTGTTGGTGCTGATTGCAGCTGTCGGAGGAATTCTGCTTTCTTCTGCTAACCATATGGCATCACTGTTTATCGGCATTGAATTAATTACTCTGCCATTATTCGGCTTGATTGGTTATGCGTACCGCCAGAAACGTTCACTGGAAGCGAGTATTAAATATATGCTGCTGTCCGCAGCAGCATCTTCGTTTCTACTATTCGGTATTGCACTGTTGTACGCAGAATCAGGTGACTTGTCCTTTGCGTCACTGGGTAGAAACCTGAGTGACAGTCAACTGCATGAGCCGCTGATCTTGGCAGGGCTGGGAATGATGCTGGTGGGGGTGGGTTTCAAACTTTCTCTCGTACCTTTCCAACTTTGGACACCTGACGTTTATCAAGGCGCCCCGGCACCTGTATCGACTTTTCTGGCGACGGCCAGCAAAGTCGCTATTTTTGCGGTGATAATGCGTTTATTCCTCGAAGCACCTGTGGCTGAAAGTGAAACGCTGCGCATTGTGCTGACCGTGATGGCAATTGCTTCCATTCTGTTTGGTAACTTGCTGGCACTGACACAAAGTAATATCAAGCGTCTGCTCGGTTACTCATCGATTGCGCACTTGGGTTACTTGCTGGTGGTTTTGGTTGCCATCCGAAGTCACACATTGGCAGAAGAAACGGCGGGTATTTATCTGGCGGGTTACCTGTTTGCCAGCATCGGCGCATTTGGGGTGGTTAGTCTGATGTCCAGTCCATACCGAGGGCCAGATGCTGACTCACTGTATTCATACCGTGGCCTGTTCTGGCATAAACCGATCCTGTCGGCAGTAATGACCATCATAATGCTGTCACTGGCAGGAATACCGTTAACATTCGGGTTTATCGGTAAATTCTATGTTATCGCTACGGCGGTAGAAGCAAAATTATGGTGGCTGACGGGGGCTGTCGTGCTGGGCAGTGCCATTGGTCTTTACTACTATTTGCGCGTGATGGTTAGTCTGTATCTGCCTGCACCGAAGACACTGAATCGCGATACGCCAAGCAACTGGGCGTTGACTTCAGGTGGGATTGTTGTGTTGATCTCTGGGTTGCTGGTGTTGATCCTCGGCATTTGGCCACAACCAGTAATTGATATCGTTCAGCAGGCGAAAAGCGCCATGTAGAGCATAATCTTAATAAAACTTTACTGAAGACTCAGCCATTTTTGGCTGGGCCTTTTTTTGAGACACGAGGAAAGTATCATGAAATAGCATTTATTACGGTAGTAGCATCAGAATGGTTTCTATTATGCAGCAATAAGAAATCGTCCATGTGTAGGTTCTGTCGTATTAAGCAGTGTCCGGGTATCATGCCGTTTTTTTGTTGAGTGATTCACCGATGTCCCTTATCCGAAAAGCATTCAAACGCCTGCACTACCCTGTTAATATCATCGTTCAGTGTGTTCGCTGGTATCTGGCCTATGCACTGAGCCTGCGTGACCTGGAGGAAATGCTAGCTGAGCGGGGGATAACCGTCGATCATTTCACGCTCTCCCGCTGGGTTCATCGTCTGATCCCGTTGATGGTCAAACGCTATCGACGGAGCAAGCCTGCTGTTGGGCGTCGGTGGCAAATGGACGAAACCTCTATCAAAATCAAAGGGAAATGGAGTTACCTTTACCGTGCTGTGGATTCAGACGGCAAGGCAATCGCATCTAAATTTGATGCGCTTTGCCCAGTACTGTAAGTAGATATTCACCATCCCAACCAGCCCGTTTACGGCGTGCTTTAATTCCCGCTTTGGTGGGAGCTAAGCGCAGTAAATTCAACGCGATTTTATTGAGTAATGCCATATTGGCGGCTGCATTGCCTTCCCGCATCCGCTGCTGATCTTCATTAAAAGCAATATCCAGACACCAATGGAGTTGCGTTTCTATTTGCCAGTGACTGCGGATCGCTGTCGCTGCCCGTTGAGCCTCTGTCGGACGTAAAGTGCTGATAAAATAACAGCTCTCCCGGCTCACTTCATTTCCTACATAGCGTTCGCGGATCACCCGTATTATGCTGTGTAAACCACACCAGCACGCCTTTTCCGGCAACCAATCAACATGGGTCATTTGTACTGTGCGTCGCTCAATGCGGCCATGTCCGGCATCCACGTCTTCATATTCGCTCAGGCGCTCCGGTTGGGATGAGACATAATCGAAATAATGGCTGACATCATTATACGGGCCGGGATGATTTTCTTTCAGGCTCAGTACGTAATCCGCGCCCGCTTCATGTAATTGATGAGCAATCGCTTTCTGGCATCCCATGGCATCGATAGTCACCAGACTTCCAGACAAAACCAATCGTCGAAGTAACTCAGGAATAGCGGTGATTTCATTGGATTTACTCTCCACTTTCACTTGTCCCAGAACTAAGCGATTGGTACAGGCAAAGGCGCTGACCAGATGGATTGCCGCCTTGCCGTTGGCTTTATCGAGTGACCGGCGCATGGTTTTGCCATCAATAGCGATGATACCCTGATCAACTCCTTGTGCCAGCGTAGATATCCAGGAGGTGAAACAGTCGGCAAAAGCCTGCGCATCAAGTGCAGCAAAGACACGACCAAAGGTATCGTGAGAGGGGATGCCATTAGTGAGATCAAGCAGTTGGGTAAAGAAATCCTGTTTAGATTCGCCAAACTCTTCAATTTCGACCCAACCTTCAGCGCCACAAATCACAGCGCAGATGGCGATAGTCAGGATATTTTCCAAACTATGCAACTGAGTTCGTTGAACTCGGGGATCTTCAAGTGAGGCAAAATGCTGTAACAAAGGGCTGACAGAGGACATAAGGATGGATTTAAAAGCTGCATAACGACATGAAATTAAACCATTGTCAATGAATTTTAGATGCGATTGCCCTGCCTAAAGGGGAGAGTTACATTATTATTGAGTCAGAAGGTGTTAAAATTAGCCGGATCGGGATCAATCATGATGAACCCCGCGTAAGAAAAGCTAAACATCGTTCTTTAATAGCTCAATTAAATGAAGAGCTCGAAGGCTATACGCCGGATCTTTTTAAGGAAACTGATAGTAAGCATAGTGACATTAATACGTTAGGTATGTTGTTAATAAATATTAACCCTCCATATCATGAGTCTCAGGTCAGCATGATGGATTTGAGGATAGTGGTTCCTTTCACTGACATGAAAGGTTATCACTACGATAAATCTGTCACGGAGCTTTTAATGCTCTACACCGGAGAGAAGAAGGTAGTTATTCCTGATATGGTCGTACCTAAGCTTAAACAGCGCCTGAAGGATCAGGAAAGTAAATAGGTGAGACATTATGAGAGTGGGAATTTCTGGTTTCCAACCCGCAAGGCTGACACAGATGAGAGAGGCTAGAGGGTTATCTAAAATTAGCCTGGGTAAGTTAGTGGAGCGTTCTCCATCAACGGTGACTAAATGGGAGAACGGTAACCATTCCCCGGATGCAGAAATACTGCACAGCTTAAGTCGAGTGCTGAATTGCCCAGTGGGTTGGTTTACAAAGCCTGTTATCAAGTATGAAAAGAAACCAGTATTCTTTCGAACACTTTCAAGCACAGCAAAAGACTTATGTATTTCTGCAGAACGATACATGGGGTGGTTTCAAGAACTATCATTTAAGATGCAAGAATATCTTGATTATCCGGATGTTGACATTCCTCATCTCGATGTCAGGGATTACAGAGCAATAGATGATCAGTTAATTGAAAGAATGGCTTTTGAATGCAGGAAAGCGTGGGGATTAGGTATTGCCCCGATAGATGATTTGTTACTCGTAATGGAAAATGCAGGCGTCGTTTGCTCTCGATTTGAACAGGGTAGCACTGTCATGGATGGCTATTCTCAATGGAATGACGTAGAAAATAGACCTTACGTAATATTAGCAAGTGACAAAGATAATTATTATCGCAGTCGGTTTGATGCTGCACATGAGTTAGGTCATATTGTTTTACATCGATATATTAATAAGTTTGATCATATTAACTTTACCCCGATAGAAGAACAGGCACATATGTTTGCATCGTGCTTCATGTTGCCGGAAGAATCTTTTTCTGTGGAGCTTCCGCCTTACCCGACATTAGAGAACTTTTTAGCGTTAAAAAGTCGTTGGGGAATGTCTGCACAAGCGATGATCTTGAGAGCACGGAATTTGGAGTTAATATCACCTTTGGAATATCAAAGATTGTATAAAAGTATTTCGGCCAGAGGGTGGAGAAAAGGAGAGCCGCTTGATGAGCTTAGAAAACCAGAATTGGTTCGCTTATTACCTCGATGCCTGAATTTATTACTGGATTCTGGAACATTTAATAAAAAAACATTTCTTGAGGAATTTGGTTTCCCTAAAGGTGATTTGGAGGATTTATGTTCAGTGCCTAAAGGTTTTTTGTCAGAGTCACCGATACTTGATTTTCAATCCCGAATACAATTAAAGAATAGTATGAATGTGAATGTATCTTCTGTACGGCAAGATACAAATGTCGTTAACTTATTCAATAGAAAGTAAAGTTGGGTATTCACGCTAACACCTGTTATTCTATTCGCATCGGCCTGAACATCCGAACCTAAACATACGCTGCTGTGCCATTACCTTAAGGGATCAAGAATGGCGCAGCATAGTTTTATCAAAATTTCCAACGACACCCTACGGCCTGCTACTCCAGCGACCAGAGAATACCTGCATTCGAAAATCAAATGTAGTGATGTGCTGCAAGCTGATTTTAAGAAAGTCCGTAATCCTCGTTTCCACCGCAAATACTTTGCCCTGCTGAATCTCGGTTTTGAATACTGGGAACCGGTTGGTGGCACGATTTCCCCGGAAGAAAAAGCCATTGTGCGCGGTTACGTACAATTTCTGGCTCACTTTGCTGGTAGAGAAGATGCCTTACAATCCGCTGAGGATGAATACCTTGCGGGCTTATCCAAAAACCGTGCCCATAACATCACGGCCACTAAATACTTTGATGCCTTTAGACGTTGGATAATAGTCGAGTCCGGCCACTATGACACCTACGAAATGCCGGATGGCCGCCTGTACCGTGAACTCCGTTCAGTCAGCTTCGCCAAAATGGATGAACTGGAATTTCAGTCCCTCTATCAATCCACACTGAATGTGCTGTGGAATTTCATCTTATACCGCAACTTCCCTACCAAAGACGCAGCTGAAAATGCCGCTGCTCAGTTATTTGATTTTGTGTGAGCAAGAAGCAAGACCAATGACCAGAAATGAAAAACAGTGGCTGTCAGATGTGGCTTCGCTGGGCTGTATTGCCTGCAGGAATCAGGGGATGGGGATGTCTCCAGCGGACATTCATCATGTGAGAACCGGACAGGGAATGGCACAACGCGCCGCTCACCTCAGCGTTCTGCCGCTTTGTCCTCGTCTCACCGGGCATGTTATCCCACGGGTTTTCATGCTGATCCGAAAAGTTGGCAGGCAACCCACGGGACAGAAATTGAATTATTAGAACAGGTTAAAAGGGAAGTAGGAGAGGTGCGGTTAACCAAACTCGGCCTCGGCCACTACAAACTATCCGGCGTCCTTGGCTATAACTCAGACGGTGCATGGGGTGTTCATGGCGGTATCAGTGTTCCCCGTGACGTCAACGGCAATGAGTTAGTGTATGTCGATGATAAGGTGCTGCCGGATGGGGCTATTGAAATCAGGGTGACGCACCGACAGAACGCGCATATGCCTGCCCGGTTACAGAACAGGCGCATTAAGTCACAGGATGAGCAGACGCACTACACCGATGATGAGGCCTGTGATTTGCCCGCAGGCACCCGGTTAGACGTACGTGTCCAGATGCCGGAGGATTCTGTTTGGAATTTGAGGCAGAAGGCGGTGAATGGTGTTGAAGTGGGTAAACAGGCAGAGTAAGGAATTTTTAACCCGCAGGAGGTTGCGGGTTAAAAATTATTGATGTGTTTGAAGATTTAGATGAGAGTTATAATCAACGAAATATTTTCTTATAATTCAGAATATATGATTTTGGGTTTGCGTGACAAAGCATATCATATGCTTCATAAACTATTTCTTGATCTTGAGGATTGTTACGCACCATAGCAATACCTCGCTTATCTGAGGTCACTTTTTTCTTAAGGCGTACAAAAGCTTTATCCGTAAGACCAAGAAGCATAATCTTATCGGCTTCGAGATCATAAATATGATAAGTATTTACAACGCTTGCATAAGCAGTTGCAACCACTCTGGATGATGCACGACAGAATCTACCTATATTTACTTCTGTGAATTCTGCCCCACCTTCTTCGGTTACGGTTTTGGCTATATTGTGGGCATCTTCCATTCTGATTTGGTGCAATCTGGCTGCACTATCATTAGCCTCATTGACGGATTTTTCTATATCTATCTCTTTTGAGTAAAATTTATATACACACTCAAAATCTTCATATGGGTAAGTTTTTTTATTAAAGCATTTATAAACTAAATCTTTTTTGACAATTTTTGGTTCTTCCGTTAACCCAGCCTCTTTAAAGTATCTATCTCTAATACTTTCAAAAGTTTCGGGTTCTGTGGATGAGTGTTCATAGATGTAAGTTTGCCCTTTTGAAACTTGCATCAAATAGTTAAATTTTTGAACGTCTGTAGTGGCAGCTTTCTTTTCAGTCAGTAAAGCATCAACCCTTTCGAATTCAGCACACCCAGACAACAAAACAATCCCAGCTAATAAAAAAATCAATTTTTTCATTTTAATACCTCATTTAAACTCTGGTTATAATAACCTAGTGGTATTAAAAAACAATATGACACCCCAAGAGGTTAAAAAGTGGGAACTTCATAAAAGTATAAAGGTGGGATTTCTCACCTTTTAACCTTTTGATAGATAGTATCTCCGGCATGGTACAGGCACGCTTCCGGTTGAAACGGAGGCAGTGGAAGAAATGGGCATACAAGGCGTTAAATATCAGCTAAATCTTTCGCTCATTCCGAATCAGTCAAATTTTCGACCAATAAACCCGCCGAAAGGTGGCTAATTTTCCAGATTTAAAATCGGGGGCATTATCATCTCAAAGCAGGTGATTTGAGGTGGTATTCAAGTCAGCGCTTGAAGTATTTATCTAACTCATCGTGGTATCGGTATTTTCTGTATTCGATGAACCAAAAGACAAAGCCTAGCACTGCACCAATTGCTGCAAGCTTGGTGTATAGCCACCATCTGAATAGAATGAATTCGTAAAAAGTGTATTCTTTTTTTATTAAATCAATTGCAACACCACCCATGATCATATCACTGATAAACGCAATTACTGGTAGAGCAAGAGCGCATGCAATTACCAAATATATCGGAGTAAATATTCTTACTTTAGTATTGAAGTTCATAAAGCTTCGTACCTTATTGTTAATGTATCAATATTGTCTATATAGGTAGTTAAGATTACTTGAACAGTGCACCACCAACACTCCCATGTCATCACATTCCGTGGTGGCATTTTTATTTCAACTATAGAGGAAATCACCACGGTTGCCGTAAGGTGTGATATCCCATCTTGGGTATTGCGAAAATCACAATACCTTTTGTGTGTGCAGATACCCCATATGTCAAAGAGCAGGTTTCTGCCCTATAGTGACAGTAGCTTTCTTTCCCACCGTTCCACAATCTCACGTTTTTCTTTAGGTGTGGTTAGATCCCGATATCTCATCAATGTAATCAGTGGGCTGGTGGGTGGGCGTGGTTTTGTGTTTGAAATTTAGTCTAAAACAGCGAGATAAAATGGAGATATTGAGGTGGGATTTTACACCAGTTTTACACCAAGCAAATTTGAAGCATAAAAAAACCAACCTTAACAGGTTGGCTTTTCTAGGGAATTTTGGTCGGCATGATAGGATTTGAACCTACGACCCCCGACACCCCATGACGGTGCGCTACCAAGCTGCGCTACATGCCGATGACTTTTCCTATACTACCGTTTTTTATTTTCAAAGCAAGCACTTAATTTAGTGAGTGCTTGATTTTTCGACGATTAGTTTGCTAAAAATCGTTTAACCTCAGTTAGTATTTGTAATAACTGAGCGAGGTTAGGTTTGGCTCCTTGAATTTCATTACCATCCAAATCATACAGATAATATTCTCCGTTCTTGGAAAGATAGATGGTATTTGTAGCCGTTGTGACAATCAATGAGCCGTCATCACCCGTGATTAACCATGGGTTATCTCTCTGAGCGGTAAAGAGGTCTTCACCTTGTGAATAATCATCTGGAGAATTACTGACATGTAATAAACGTTGCATCAGGGTAGTCATGACATCCTGATGACTGGTTAACTTGTTGATGACCTGTGCAGGTGTACCCGGCCAGTGAATGATGAGTGGGACATGTATTTGTTCACGATTGAATTTATCGCCAGTAAGCCATTTTGGTGAGTGTCCCGCGGACAATTCACTGTGTTTGGCTGTAATAACCACGATGGTTTTATCCAACATACCTTTATTGGTTAGTGTTTCTAAAACATTATTGATTTCGGTATCAAGTGCTTTTTTGTCAAATTGGCTCGTTGAGTGTGTAAAACCATTAATGCCCAAAAATGAAAACCACGGGGTAGTGCCATGATTAAGATCCAGCCACTGACGCCATTTTGTCACAGTTAGGCTATCATCTTTCTTGGTTGGGACAGGGAATGAATAATCGGTCAAAAGAGCCTGGCGGTAAAGAGGTGTTTGGAACCCATCCGAAGAGAACAGACCAAATTGATACCTCTGGTGAGTCAGTGCATCAAGAAGTGCTGAGGATTTTCTACTATTAAGAATACCATCTAGATAGCCTGATGATATGCCATAGAATAATCCAAACAATGCAGTATCGTTTTGAATGCCAGTACTGAAGTGCTGTGTAAATTGGATATTGTTCTGAGTAAAGCGCTCAAGGGACGGCATGGCGTTGGTAATGTCTTTGTTATCCAGACCATCTACAACTAGCAACAGTAAATTATAACCTTGCTTGTTATCTTGATAGGATAAGCCATTCAGTGGATATTCAACGGATAGGGCAGCCGGGTTTCCTTGTTGATTCATACGGCGCTGGTATTCTTGTTGATCCAGTAATCCGTGTTTTTCAAGGAATTTGCGTGCTGTCATTGGATAAGACAGTGGTAAATTTGAACGCTGCATGGTAATTGAGCGGTAGAAGTTGGCATCTGCCCAGATATACATCAAATGGGAAGCGATAAAAGCTATAATAAATACCGCCGCCAATGGCTTACCAAACCGTTGACGATTCAGGCTACGTAATTTTTGCCAACTCCATGTGCCAAATAGCATCTGCACCAGAAAAATAGCCGGTATGCAGATGAACATCAGTTGCCATTCCCTTGTCAGCTCACCTTGGTCTGGGTTGGTGACTAAGTCCCAAACCAACGGTGTCAGGTGCAGGTGAAAGCGAATATAGATAGAGGAATCTAATATCAGCAGGGTTAGCCCTGCTGTGGCCAGTGCAGCGGAAAGAAACCTCAATAACCGCTGTGACATCACAATAAACGTCAGCGGAAATAAAATAAGTAAGTAAATAGCAAAGACAATGAAACTGAAATGACCGAGCCAACTGAGTAGCGCATAAATGCGACCAAACAGTGAACCCGGCCAGTCAGACGCAAATAAATAGCGACTGCCCAGCACAAGACTGAACATAATATTGAACAGTGCAAACCAGTGCCCCCAGCTGATCATCTGAGAAACTTTTTCGCGGTAATGCTGACGACTAGTCACCATATTTTTTACGTTAAGGTTTTAATGAAAAATTAATGCGCTTTGTCTTCATTAATCGAGGACTGTAACGCGCGTGCAAACGAGTCTGCGATGTGCCTGCGCTGTGCAGGAGCAATGCTCGTATTGATTAAATTCGTTACCATATTGCCCAAGATCATCAGGGATAAATCAGTAGGCGTATGGTTTTTCTCGAAAACATTTACCAATTCAGCTAATAAATGTTCAACTTTTTCATCGCTGTAGCGAGACGACTGTGGCATAAATCAAAGATCCTGAATATACAAAGCCCTATATACTACCGTATAGAAGGGCAATTTTCTGCTTTTTTATGACAAATTAATTTCCCGACTGTGTGAATTGTTGCCATTCTGAAGTCTGTTGCATCATTTTTGCCATTTGAAATGAGAGGAGTGGATCATTACATTGTGAACACTTTTCCATCACTTGGTTTTTTGGTTGCAGCAGAAAGGTAACGGTGTTTGAATACGCCGCTAACCGCAAGGCCCAACGGTCAAAGCTGCAAAAGGAGTATAAATAATGAGTCTGGAAATCACCCAGATCGCGTTACACCGATTGATTAAACGTGATGAACAAACACTTGAAGTCATTCTGCGTGATTCTTTGCTGACCACCAATCAGGTCGTAGAAGATATGATGGCTGAATTACATCGTGTGTATAGCGCAAAAAGCAAAGCCTATGGTTTATTCAATGATGAAAGTGAACTGGCGGAATCACTCCGTCATCAACGTAAGGGAGATGAAGACTTTCTCGGTTTTAGCCGTGCTGCAACCGTTCGCTTGAAAGATGAATTGACAAAATATCCGTTTGCGGAAGGTGGTACGGTGCTATTTTGCCAGTACCGATATCTGGCCGTCGAATATTTACTGATTTCGGTTCTCAATAGTTGCAACAGCATGTCTGTCAATGACGAGCTGGATGTGAACACTACGCAGTATCTTGATATTCCTCATGCTGATATCGTTGCGAGAATTGACTTGACTGAGTGGGAAACTAATCCCGAATCCAGTCGTTATCTGACTTTTCTGAAAGGACGGGTAGGGCGTAAGGTTTCTGACTTTTTTATGGATTTTTTGGCTGCTAGTGAAGGCATGAATGCCAAAGTGCAGAATAAGGGGCTATTGCAGGCGGTGGACGATTATTGCGAATCAGCCCAGATTGATAAAAATGAACGTCAGGCTTATCGCCAGCAGGTTTACAGCTATTGTAATGAGCAGTTACAGGCCGGTGAAGAGATTAAACTACAAGAGTTGTCCCAAGAATTGCCACCATTAGGCGAGCAGAATTTCCAGCAATTTTCGCAGGAACAGGGATACGCATTGGAAGATAGTTTCCCAGCAGATCGCGGTACATTGCGTCAATTAACAAAATTTGCTGGCAGTGGTGGTGGGTTGACCATCAACTTTGATGCAATGTTGTTGGGAGAGCGAATTTTTTGGGACCCAGTGACGGATACTCTGACAATTAAAGGCACACCACCAAACTTGCGTGACCAACTGCAACGTCGCGGTAGTGGTAATGACTAACGCCTATCAGTAGTAAGAATAAAGCAGTAGAAATAAATAACGCCGCAAATGCGGCGTTATTTACTCGGCGTCCCGATAAAAGCTCGATTGTGGCTAATTAAGCACGCAGGAAATCGATGTGCGTCAGCTTAGGTTTAAAAGGATGACGCTGTACTGCCTGCACTTTAACTGTAGTTTCTTTACCATCAACAACCAGATTCAGAACTTCATAGAATTCTGGTTTACTTTCATGGTTGATAACTGCATCGTGATCCAGTTCGATAGAAACTGGTTCTTGGTTACCACCATAGATAATAGCTGGGAACTTGTTAGCTCTACGCAGGCGGCGGCTCGCACCCTTGCCCTGCTCTTTACGTACTTCTGCATTAATAGTTAACATTATTTTTTCTCTGTAAAAGAAGAAAATAAATCCTGCTACAGGCGACCCAGCAGCAGGTTCGAGACTTGGCTTAATATAATGTACTACACTAAGCGGGCGGCATTTTAACGAAAAACCTATATGACAGCAAATAGAAAGTACTTTTGGGCTGATTTAATCGGCTCAGTACAGATCATCTGCTCGGCGAAACCGCCCTTGATAGTCAAAGATCTTTTCCCGAATTTGCCAGAACTGGCCTTTTTTTCGTGCGACAACGAAGTCGGGATGTCGTAATAGAGGAAGCTGTTGTGCAATGTCCTCAGCTGTTTTCCATTGCAGAGGAATACCCGGCGCGCGCTGGTGCTGGCGCAAAAAGTGAAGCTCAAATACTTTTCTCTGAGCGGGTGTTGCTAAACGGAACCGTTCTGATACGCTCGCACCATCTTCATCGTGATAAGTGATTTGCAGCCATTCCCCTTTATTATCATGACCCGACGTTAATTGCATACCGCCACAACGTAGTACGAGTGCATTTTTGAGCTTAAGGGCGGCTTTCAGCATATCATCAGGATCGACCAGGACTTCCTGACAGCGGTGACAGCGTCGTGCCGCGATATCATTTTCTGCACCGCAATGTGGGCATGATTTAAAACGAAAGCGAAAATCACATTGATGCCGTTTGCCGCTTTCATCTTCTTCCCATCCTTGGCAACGGCGGCCAAAATGCTCAATGATTTCACCTTCCTCTGTACATTTCCCCCAGAAGGTATTGGCAAACTGGCAGATAGGGCAAAATACCTGTATAGGCTGGTTTTGAGAATTGGGCTTGCTACTACCGACTTCGGGGGAATAAATATCATGAGGATTTCCGGCGTAATCCAGAATTAAGCACTCTTTTTTGTCAGGAGATAAACGTAATCCCCGTCCGATGATTTGTTGGTAGAGGCTGACGGACTCTGTTGGACGCAATATGGCGATTAAATCGACATGAGGCGCATCAAACCCTGTTGTCAGTACGGAGACGTTGACCATATATTGGAGTTGTTGCGCCTTGAAAGCAGTGATCAATAGATCCCGTTCAGTTGCTGGCGTATCTGCGCTGACCAATGCAGCCTGTTCAGCAGGCAGCAATTGGAAGATCTCTTTAGCATGTTCCACTGTGGCAGCGAAAATCATGACTCCTCTACGGTCTTGGGCATATTCGATGATTTGCCTGATGATGTGAGGAGTAATGCGTTTTTGTCGTTTTATCTCCCGATTCAGGTCAGCTTCATGGAAAATTCCCTGCTGGCTGGTACGAACCTGACTGAAATCATATTGCATTACGGGCATATCCAATCTTTCTGGGGGCACCAGAAAGTGATGTTTAATCATATAACGTAACGGAAGTTCATAAATACAATCACGAAAAAAACAGTGTTCATCTCCACGTATCATGCCATGATAGTGATATTGGTATATCCAGCCAGAGCCTAAACGGTAGGGCGTGGCGGTTAAGCCCAAGATACGTATCTGGGGATTGTTTTTCTTGAGTTGCTGGATAATTTGTTGATACTGACTATTTTCATCATCACTGATGCGATGGCATTCATCAATAATTAACAGTGAGAAATGATAGTCAAAACAGTCCAGATTGCGAGCAACGGATTGAATACTACCAAAGACAACTTTTCTTTCACTCTGCTTTTGATGCAATCCCGCAGAAAAAATATCCGCTTGCAGGTCATAGGCACAATACTTGCTATGGTTTTGTGCAACAAGTTCTTTGACGTGTGCCAGTATCAAAACTCGGCCGTGAGCCAGTTTTGCTAATTCTGCGATGATGAGGCTTTTACCCGCCCCTGTTGGCAAAACAATGACCGCAGGATCTTTGTGCTGACGAAAATGGCGGATGGTAGCATCTACCGCTTCTTGTTGGTAAGGGCGTAAAGTAAAAGCCATTGTTATGTTACTGTCATGGGTATTAGATAAAAGATAGTTGATAGAGAGGATAACATTTTTCTGTGGTCTTGCCGTCGGGAAAGCGTTTTCCATTCAGTTGCTAAAGTAAGATGGCTATAACATGTAGTTTATTATTGTTATAATTATTGATGTTACGATGACTCTGAATATTATCTGGTTAATCTTGTACTCCAATAGTGACCCTTGAAGTGCTTGCAATATCAAGGGTGTGTTCATATGTTTTTATTTTCTGTCAGGTACATCTATTCATGCGATTGGATAAATTTTTATCACAGCAGTTAGGTATAAGTCGTAACGATGTAGGTCGTGAACTACGGGCTAGTCGGGTTACTGTTGATGACGAGGTCATTAAGAGCGGTGCGTATAAATTGAAGCCCGATCATCAGATAGCCTATGAAGGTTCAGTATTGGAACAATTAGGTGGTTCCCGCTATTTTATGCTGAATAAACCACAGGGATATGTGTGTTCGACGGATGATCCAACAAATCCGACAATTTTGTATTTTATCGATGAACCTGTTGCCCATAAATTACATTCAGCAGGTCGTTTGGATATTGATACCACAGGTTTGGTTTTGCTGACAGATGATGGGCAATGGTCACATCGTATTACATCACCCAAACATCATTGTGAAAAAACCTATCTTGTTACATTGGAATATCCAATATCAGACGATACCGAGATGAAATTTCTTGCAGGTGTGCAGTTGAATGGCGAAAAAACACTGACAAAACCAGCGAAATTAGAAATTATTGAGCCTCACCGTGTACGTTTGAGTATCCGTGAAGGACGATATCACCAAGTGAAACGGATGTTCGCTGCAGTGGGTAATCATGTTGTTGAGCTTCATCGTGAACGAGTTGGTCAAATTTATTTGGACTCTACATTGGAGCCAGGAGAATATCGAGCATTGACCAAACATGAAATTAACAGCATACAGGTGCCAACACCTTAACCCTCTTTTATCTATCTATTTAACAAGTTGTTACGGGAGTTAAAGCGTGCAACAACAACGATTATCCTATTTGGGATTAGTCTTGATCCTTGGTTTGCTTTCTATGTTGATGCCATTGGCAATTGATATGTATTTGCCAAGTATGCCAACGATTGCCACCAATTTTGGCGTCGATGCCGGTCGAGTACAAATGACGCTGAGTAGTTACATTTTGGGTTTTGCCATTGGGCAGATGGTTTATGGGCCAATGTCAGATAGTCTGGGACGTAAGCCAGTCATTGTAGGTGGTGTAATTGTTTTTGCCATTGCTTCTGCTGCGTGTGCTTTGTCACAAGATATTGATACCTTTATTTCTATGCGCTTTCTGCACGGGTTTTCTGCAGCAGCAGCAAGTGTTGTGATCAACGCCTTGATGCGAGATATGTTCACGAAAGATGAATTTTCCCGCAGTATGTCTTTTGTGACATTGGTGATGATCATTGCGCCGTTGTTGGCTCCCATGTTAGGTGGGTTGATGATGGTATGGTTCAATTGGCATGCTATTTTTTGGTCAATTTCGATTGCTGGAGTGATAACCGCGTTTCTTGTTGCTTTCTTTATCCGGGAAACATTACCGAAAGAGAGAAGGCAGCGATTCAATTTAAAAACTATTTTTAACCAATTTGCTATGTTATTTCGGCAGCGTCAGGTGCTGTTTTACATCTTGGCAAGTGGGTTTTCTTTTGCAGGCATGTTTTCTTTTCTTAGTGCCGGTGCATTTGTTTACATTGACTTGAACGGGGTTTCTGCACAACATTTTGGTTACTATTTTGGGTTGAACATTATTTTTCTGTTCATTATGACCATGATTAATAGTCAATGTGTCCGCAAATATGGTGCATCGAAAATGCTGCATTTCGGCGTGTTTGTGCAATTTGTCATGGGTTTATGGTTATTATTTAGCACTGTACTTGATTTAGGGTTTATTTCTCTTGTAATGGGTGTTGCAATTTATATCAGTGGTATTTCCATGATCACTTCTAATGCTATGGCTGTTGTGCTGGACGATTATCCTCATATGGCTGGAACGGTTGCGTCACTGGCTGGAACTATTCGTTTCAGTATTGCTGCGCTGGTGGGCACAATTTTATCTTCAGTATCTGCAAAAAGCGCATGGCCTATGGTGGGCTCAATGGCATTATGCGTAATATTGGCAATGTTACTTATTATTTATGCGAATAAGGCCAAAAAATAAAATAATCAGAGGGGCTACCAGATAGCATAAGGTAGCCTCTGTTTTTTAATTCATATATTGCTTCCTTACGCTTGCCGTACTGACTATCGCTACATTAAGAAATCATAGAATTTTCCCAATATTTTTTTATCCTGTCCTGATAGTAGCTGCATTTAGAGGTAATTCCCCAAGATCTTGAAATAGCAAAAGAAGCTATTGATTTTTGGATAGATAGGAAATGCCGAGCAATAAGCAGACAAATGTAGAAATTTGTTAATTTGATGATGCTAATCAATGTTGGGTTGTTGGTTTTTTGTTAACTTTGTGCTATTAAATTCATGACTATAGATTAAAATAATTTTGTTGTTAATTAACTGATTATAATATAAAAATATTATTTCCCTAGTATGTGGTATGGCTTATTACACATAAATATGTAAATGAAAAGTTGCTTATTTGCATAAAAATAAGTTGAATTTTTTACCTAAACAGTATAAATATATACAAAATGAGAGTTTGATCTCACTTTTTTAAAATGGAAGATGAAAAACGTGTGATAAATCGGATTTTATTTTAACTTTTTATTTACTTTTTTGTTTGCTTTTTGTTGGGGGGTTATTCGGTTTTGACGAATCGATAGCCTACAGCTGGTGGTTAGATGTATTAATGTTGTTTCTGATAGGAATAATACGTGGATAATATCCAACTTTCGGTAGTACATAGACTGCCGCAAAGTTATCGGTGGTCATCTGGCTTCGTTGGTACGAAAGTTGAAATTTTACCAACAGAAGAAACAGATATAGAAAATAGCCTGATGGGGCTGAAATTGTTAAGCCATGAAGGTGAAAATGCTTGGGTTATTTTGCATAATTTGAATCAATCTATTGCTGATATGCAAATATTGAGCGCAGTAATTGAGTGGGAAAGTGAGCCATGTTTATTTTTTGCTAAAGAGGATGAGAGTGCAGTGATATGTCGACTCAAGACATTAGGTGCTGCGATTGCAGAAAACATAACGGCGTTGTACCCGCTTTAGTGGATAACAATTGGATAAAAAAACGCTTCCAAAGGGAAGCGTTTTTTTATGTCTGCAAGGGAATTAAGTATAGTCAGGAGACTTTGTTCACGTCTCGCAGAATTCGTCTTGCGCCGTAGTACCGTTTAGTCCAGTAGGTATCGGTTAATTTGGAAACGATCACTCCATTACTGGTCGAGGCATGTACAAATTGGTTATTGCCGATGTAAATACCGACATGGCGCATGTAAATGCCTGTTTTGAACAGAACTAAATCACCTGCCCGTAATTTAGAACGGCTGACGGTTTGACCAATTTTTTGCTGCTCTGATGTAGAACGCGGTAAATCTATATCGAATTGATCATGGAAAGTACGTTGGACAAAAGCAGAGCAATCAATACCGCGCTTTGTACTCCCACCAAGCCGATAGGCAACACCTTTCCAGTCTGCATATTGGTTAAGGATTTTGGATTTAGTATCCAAATTTTTAACTAGAGTTTCAAACTCATCCTGAGACGCTTGCAGTAAGAAGTGCTTTTGGCTGTTTACTGCATGAGTATCAGCTTTTTTGCTACGCATTTGGGAGTCTGGCGAACTACATGCGGTTAGTACCACTGCCGCGAGAATTGCGGGTATCAACCGCAATATGTATCTCAGTATTGGTTGAGACTTGACCATTATATTGATTTTCCCTTGCAGCCCTTAACGTGGCTTATCGCCATCATGGAAACACTAAACGTTCTAAAGCGTAGTCAGAAGATGATGAATTAACAAATTTTCTGTCCCTAAAGTGTGCGAACCAACACATTTTATTAATATCTTTACAAAGCGCATTATTTTAATCATAGGGAGCAGAGAAGGGTACAGAAATGATAAGTAAAAAGCGAGATACAAAAAGCGTTCTTTACAAAAAATTAGATTAGGAACTAAGGGGTTAGAATGATTGTTGCTATTTTATACTTGTTTGGTAAAAATTGTGTAGTTTTGAGGAGATAAGCAATATCTCCTCATCATTACTATTTTAACTAGTACGCCTAATATACGGTAATTTTTTATCCAGCCATGTTGCCATAATATCACTTAAGGGTGTTAGTAATACCCAGCTCATTCCAATTAATGTCAGGGATAATGAACCGATAGCAATATCTGTAAACCAATGAGCACCTGCCATAATGCGTGGGAGGGTAAAGGTGATCATAATGAGCAGGGCAATGAAAAATGCGCCGCGAGAGACATAGCGAAGAATAAAACAACTAAAAATCAATAGCATTAATCCATGATCACCAGGGAAACTGTCTTTGGAAGCATCTTTTGTATGCCAACTGATCATGTCGTCCACGCGATTAACATTTTCGAATGTTAATGTTGGGCTTGGGCGGCTGACGGGAATTTTGTGGCCTATTTGGTTAATAATGACAGCAGTGACTAGCATTACCAGCCCTATCATGAAAAGACGGCGTTTACCCGCATAGCTCTGTTTGCGAAATGCGCTGTAATAGAGCAAGCCCATACACAGAAGCGATATAACATCAAATGCCCTGATATTCACGATGGCGACAAACAGTGCAAATCTGGAATTTGGAAGCAGTTTTTCATTAAAGAAATGAAAAATGGCTGCATCAATGTTAAACCAAAAACCGTGATTCTCAGGCAAATACCATGAGAAAAATAGGGCAATACCGAACATGTTAAGTATAAATATTGATAATGGATTACTGCGGGTCATGAGATACCTATTTAAAACGAAAGTAAATTTTGGTGGTAGTCAAATTAACTGGGGGGAGCACTATAGCAAAATTTATGGCAAAGAGTAATCGCTCTGGCATGTTGTTGCTAAGACATGGAGATATCAGCATATTTATACCATTTATGGACTGGCGTAACTATTATTAGTATGCGAATTATTTTGTAATATCGGAAAAATAGCTAAATCCCCACTTCAGTACCGATAATATATATTTGTCTCAATTTTGAGCACTGACTATTATTAAATAACCACAAATTGCTTTCCCCATATCCTAACTTGTTAGAATATTATGTTGAAATGTAGTCTTTATAAATAAAAATCATAAAGAAATTGTTTCATTTTCTGTTATATCGTTATATAGATAGCAGAGCGTTGTACCATTATCTGGTTTTCTAACTTAGCGTGGGGCTAAAGCTGAAAAAAGATAATAATACTTGTAGTGGAGGTTAAATGCTTATGTTACGAAAAACGACGACTTTTTTGTTTATATCTTTGTCTTATCCTGTAATGGCGCATGATCCGCCACCCTCAAGTTCTGAGTTTCTTCAATTTCATGGCGCTATTGTTGAGCCTCCATGTCAGTTTAATTGGGGTAAAAAACGTACTGAAGTAGCCTATTGGCACAATGGCGAACAGATTAATCAAGATAAAAAATTAGAATGTCAAAAAGATAGTTATTATCCATTATCAAAGCATATTAGAATAGAAAAAATAAGGTGGATAGAAGAAAACAAAAAGTCAGGGATTGTTACTATCACTTATCACTAAAAATTATATAATACCTTTTTAATCATATTGTTTATTTGATTTATAAATATAATTATTAATTGTAAATTTTTTTATAATTTTGTTTAAATAATGGTTATTAATAACCGTTTTGTAAATGATTTAATAAAAACAGTATCTTTTTTTGAGCTGAAAATTCATTTTTGATATGAATCAATAAAATGTGTCAATGTTGTATTTTTTTCATGTGAAATAATTATGATGGAGATGAAGGAATAAAGGTAACTGAGTTTTAGTTAATGGAAAAACGAAAGTGAGGTAACCATGCAAAATTATCTTAAGTTGTTAATTAGCTGTTTGTTGGTTTCATGGATGTCTTATGGATATGCGCAATCTACAGGAGGGAAAATTCAGTTTTCAGGTTCTATTGTTGACCCAGGATGTCAAGTTGTCGTATCGAATACTCAGGCCAATATCTCTTGCTATCGGTTGGGGAAAAACCTTACTGTAAAGCAAATTATTTCAACTCAGAAAACAACCGGCGAGGTCATGCTTCCTGGCAATATAGGTGTTTCCAGTGTGAAGTGGACTGATAGCCAAAAACGTGTGGCGATCATTAATGTGGATTACTTCTGATTTTAATAGGTGATGAATTGCTCTTTTCATCGAAAGGGAAAGAGCAATTCATATTTTAAGGATATAGAATTAATCACAACGTCCCATATAACGACGTTCTGCAATATGAATGCGGATTTTTTCGTCTGAACTCAGATATTCAGGCACCTGAATAGTGAGCCCTGTACTCATTTTAGCGGGTTTTGTACGAGCACTTGCTGATGCTCCTTTAATACTCGGCGTGGTTTCTTCGATGATCATATCAACAGTTTGTGGTAATTCGAGAGCCAGTAATTGCCCATCCATTGTCAAAACGTGCATTCCCGGCAAACCTTCTTCAGGAATAAACAGTAATTCTTCTTCGATTTGATTTTTTTTAAAGTGATAAGGGGTGAAATCTTCATCATCCATGAAGATATATTCATCACCATCAATATAGGAAAAACTGACGCTGCAGCGGGTCAATGTGATGGTTTCGAGGATATCATCACCTTTGAAACGTTCTTCCACTTTCTGACCCGTTCTAACATCAGTAAAGCGCATCTTATACAGTGTGCTGGCACCACGCGCACTGGGTGTTTGAATATCGATGTCTTTAACTAATAATAGTTTGCCATTGTGACTGATTGCAGTTCCGCGCTTAATTTCATTGGCTTTAGCCATAGATACCTTCCGTAAAAACAAGGAAATAATGGAATGAATGTTGAAGTGGCGACAAAATTACTCGCAGTCAGCACATTAGGCAAGAAATGATATGAAAACCCCAGTGAAAATACTGGGGCATGGGGATATATCAATGATAAGCAGGTAACACATCAAATAGGGAGAGAACATGAGCTGTAGCATTTATCAGTCCGAACAGAATGATAAAGGCAATCAGGAAACTACCGCCGGGAGCCTGATAGCTGGCATTTGGATAGCGCATACGGCTAGCACGAGCCATCAGGGCTGGAACGATGACCGCCCAAATTGTTGCCGCCAGTCCTGCAAAACCGATCGCATATAGGAAGCCGTTTGGAAAGATTAACGCCAGTACCGTTGGCGGAATGAATGTCACCAGTGCGGTTTTAAAACGACCTTCTCCACTGTCGTCGAATCCAAAAAAATCAGCCAGATAGTCAAATAGACCCAGAGATACACCCAAGAATGAACTCGCCAATGCCATATATGAGAAAGCATTTAAGAGTTGGGCTATGGTAGTATTGTTGGACGTATTATCCATCTGTTGCAGTAAATTAGCGATATTACCCCCATCGGCGATGATCTGCTTGAAGGCTTCACGGGGAATATTTCCCTGAATCACATACTGCCACAAAATGTAGATGACCAAAGCAATTAATGTGCCGTAGAACAGGCTGAGTGCAACAGCTTTACTGTCCTTATGGTAATATTTCACCAGACCTGGGATATTTCCGTGATAGCCAAATGAGGCCAGCAAATAAGGTAGCGCCATGAAAGTATATGGTAAATAGCTGGTTTCAGTATTGGCTTGATCAAATAAGACAGTTAATTTGACTTCGGTAAACATGCTTCCAACTGACATAATAAATGTTATTACCATGCCGCCTATCAAAATGGTACTTAAGCGATCAACTGCTTTGGTGGACATCCAGACAATAAAGGCAACGATCAGCGCGAACAGCAACCCAGTTCCCGATTGAGGCAGGGGAAGGAAATGCGTAAAATTATGAAACAAAACCGAGCTGCCGGCTGAAACATAAGCATAGGTCAGGATATACAAAACGAAGGCGATAGATAGGCCATTGAGTGTACTCCAGCCTTTACCCAGTAAATCTTTAGTAACAGTATGGAAACTAGAGCCAGACGGATAATTAAGATTAGCTTCCAGAATCATTAAGCCAGAGAAGTACATACATGCCCAAGTATATACCAGCAAAATTATTGATCCTGTAAACCATACACCTGAAGTAGCAATAGGAATGGAAAACATACCTGCACCGACGGCAGTGCCGGCAATGATCATTGTGCCTCCAAGTATGGAGGGACGTTTTAAATTTTGCGTTACCTCAATGGTCATGTAGACTCCTAATTAATAGTACTACCTTGTACTAGCTTGACGATACGTTAATGAATGATATGTGTAAACAAATATTTATGGATGATAAGTAAATTCCTTTTGTTGTATTTTTCATACAAATGTGGGATCAGGTTATATGAAATAACCCGCCTGAAAAGCACTTGAGAAGATGGGTTGTTTTAAGCGATAAGATAGAATTTTTCCATTTGCCATAGCTTGATGGCATTGCGGCTGGCTTCAAAGTGGGGTTCTGGTAGCTGATGAGGATCACACCAGATTAACTGCTCACATTTTTCAGGTTCCATTAGTTGTGGCTCACCTCCAGGGTGATGTGCCAATAAACAGACAGAAACTGTATGTTTTCCTTCTTCATGGTAGGTTTCGAGATTATTGCAGACACCATAGACTTTAGGATCTTGAATCGTTAATCCAGTTTCTTCCTGAATTTCTCGGATGGCACATTCTTCAAAAGTTTCACCTGGATCGACGTGCCCACCAAAGATTGACCAATAGGGTGCGTGCTGGCTGGTGCGTTTTCCCAGCAGGACTTCACCTTTATCATTAATAATGATGACACCAACTCCGACAACAACTGACACTGTATATTCCTCCGGCTGGAATTTATCCATGATGATGAAGATAGATTTTAAATTATCTGTAGTGGTTTTATTTTCGTCATCTGACAAGCAATCTTCTCTCGGCATATTTTTACTTTTAGATCGAGATAACACAACGATCAATCAAGTGGTAATTTTAACTGAAACGATTCAATTTTGATGTTATAAATAACAGAGAAATCTTAATATTACTTATGATTGTTTACTCAGGAGACACCGGGCAAGATGAGTCGTCGAGTTGCCACAATTACCTTAAATCCAGCTTATGATTTAGTTGGTTTATGCCCAAATATTACCAAGGGAACTGTTAATCGCGTACAGACCGCAGGATTGCATGCTGCGGGTAAAGGGAACAATGTTGCGAAGGTGCTGCGTGATTTGGGCATTGATGTCACGGTCAGCGGTTTTCTGGGACGAGAAAATCAGGAAGGATTTCAAAAGTTCTTTGGTAAAAACAATATGATAAGCCGATTTCATTTGGTCTCAGGCCGAACGCGTATCAATGTGAAATTGACAGAAAAATACGGTGAAGTGACGGATTTCAATTTTTCAGGTTTCCATGTGACAGCAGAAGAGTGGAATTATTTTGTCAGTGATTCTCTCGACTGGCTGGGGCAGTTCGATATGGTGGTAGTCAGTGGTAGTTTGCCAGAGGGCGTTTTACCGGAATCATTTGCGGATTGGATGCTGCAATTGAAACAACGTTGCCCCTGTATAATTTTTGACAGCAGCCGGGAAGCCTTTGTTGCTGGTCTGGAGGCGTCACCGTGGCTGGTAAAACCTAATCGTGATGAGTTGGAAATTTGGGCTGGTAAGCCATTGCCTGACCTAGATAGCGTGATTAATGCCGCCCATGAATTGCGTAATAGAGGGATTGCCCATGTCGTCATTTCATTGGGAGAACAAGGGGCGTTATGGGTCAATGCCTCAGGCGCATGGCTGGCAAAACCACCGTATTGTGAAATTGTCAGTACTGTTGGGGCTGGGGACTCGATGGTAGGAGGGTTAGTTTACGGCTTATTAATGCGTGAAACCAGTGAACACACTTTGCGTCTGGCAACCGCAGTTTCTGCACTTACGGTCAGCCAGCCGAATGTAGGGATCAAGAGCCGCACGGAACTTGCATCAATGATGTCAAAGATTGAGCTGACTTCTTTCAGGTAATCAATTCTGTTGGGATTTCAGCCAAGCAATTTCCTGATCCCAGATGCCTGGATTGATCGTTTCAAGAACCAATGGAATGCCATTGAAACGGTCATCTTTCATAATGTAGCTGAACGGTGTATTGCCAATATTGCCTTCTCCAAGGCTATGATGGCGATCAACACGACTGGAAAATTCGCTCTTGGCGTCGTTGAGATGCATAGCTCGCAGGTACTTAAACCCAACAATTTTATCGAATGCCTCGAAAGTTGCTTCGCAGTCTTTTTCCGTGCGTAAGTCATAACCTGCTGCAAAAGCATGGCAGGTATCAATACAGACACCAACACGGTTTTTATCTTCAACACCTTCAATAATGGCTGCAAGTTGTTCAAATTTAAAGCCTAGATTGGTTCCCTGACCGGCCGTGTTTTCAATGACAGCGGTTACACCCTGTGTTTTGTCCAGCACGATATTGATAGACTCGGCAATTCGGGCGAGACATTTATCAATATCGATTTTTTTGAGATGACTTCCTGGATGGAAGTTAAGTAAATCAATGTCTAGTTGTTCACAACGCTGCATTTCATCAAAAAAGGCGGCGCGGGATTTTTCCAGCGCTTCTGCTTCGGGATGACCAAGGTTGATCAGGTAACTGTCGTGGGGAAGAATTTGTTGGCTGCCATAGCCATAACGTTCACAATTGGCTATGAACTTATCAATGACATCTGCCGATAATGGTGGGGCATGCCATTGGCGCTGATTTTTCGTGAATAAGGCGAAGGCGGTTGCCTGTAACTCATGCGCTCGGATCACCGCCTGATCAACACCACCAGCAGCGCTCACATGGGCTCCAACAAATTTCATATTTTTTCCTCTTCTAATTTTGTTTCACTATTATGGCATTGTTCATCCTGCCAAAAAAATCTCTGTCAAAAACAGAGAATACAATTTAACGCTTGTTCTCACTTAACCCAATATCCGTTGGATTCCTTGATTGACAACTAATCCTCCAGCTATAAGCCAGATAAACAGGAAGAATGCCAGCAGAATCGGTTTAACTCCAGCCTGACGAATGGCGCTGACATGAGTCGTTAAACCTAATGCAACCATTGCCATTGCTAGCATGATGGTATCGGCGGTAATAATATGTTTGATAAGGGAGCCAGGTAATAAATGAAAAGAGTTTAGTCCTGCCGTAGCAATGAAAAATATAGCAAACCACGGAATACTGACTGGGGATTTTTTTTGATCTTGATCACTGCCAAAGTTTTTAGCCTCTATCCGACTAATATAACCAGAGAGCAGTAGTAGAAAGGGAGCTAACATCATGACACGGATCATTTTGCTGATAACGGCTGCATTCTCGGCATTGTTGCCTAATGTATGCCCAACAGCAATGACTTGAGCGACTTCGTGAATCGTTGAACCAGAGAAGATGCCGAATGTTTCTTGAGAGAAAGGAAGCCATTGGTAATGGGCATTGAGCTGGTAAAACCATGGATAGATAAATATTGCGAGCGTTCCGAAAATTACCACGGTAGAAACTGCAACGGCCACTTTACTGGCAGATGCCTTGACCACTGGCTCGGTTGCCATGATGGCTGCGGCTCCACAAATACTGCTTCCTGCACCAATCAATACTGCGGTTTGGCTATCCAACCCCAAAAAGGTACGTCCAAGCCATAAGGCAATGAAAAAGGTGGAAGAAAGCATAATGGCATCAATCAGTAACCCTGTTGTACCAATATCTGCGATTTGTTGAAACGTTAGACGAAAGCCGTAAAGGATGATACCAGCGCGCAAAAGGTAGTATTTAGCGAAATGAACCCCTTTATCACATGTGGGCTTCAAAAGAGGATAAAGCGTATTTCCGACAATAATCCCTAAAAGAATTGCAAGTGTCAGGGCACTTAATCCCATATTGATAAAACACGGCATGTTGCCTACATGGATAGCGATTGCGGTCAGAACTGCGGTTAGTACGAATCCGGGAATTAATATCAGTACTGGATTGTGCTGGAACCTGTCGATTCTGCCAAGTTGACTTTCAGACATTATTGCTACTCATATTGCTTATGTATTTTGAGAATAAGCATATGCCAAGCTTTTTAATCAATAAAATTGATAATATTTATATATATAACCATTAAAATGGATTAATTAAGTGTGACTTTTGTTAAGTTGCTTAATACTGTCTAGAATCAAGACTATCTTAAACTTTTATTTTTGCTTCCCGCGAGGCCATATGCGTATCACTCTGAGACAACTGGAAATTTTTGCAGAAGTTCTGAAAAGTGGTTCAACGACACAGGCTTCTCAGCATTTAGCGTTATCACAATCTGCGGTGAGCGCTTCACTGACGGATCTCGAAGGGCAATTGGGTGTACAGCTTTTTGATAGAGTGGGAAAGCGATTAGTGACTAATGAACATGGCCGTTTGCTGTATCCCAAAGCATTAGCATTACTTGAACAGGTTGGTGAAGTAGAACAGCTTTTTAAACTGGAATTAGGAGCGCTGCGGTTAGCGGCCAGCAGCACCATTGGCAATTACATGTTACCTGAAATGTTGTCGAATTATCGTCAGGACTATCCTGATACACCATTGGAATTGAATATCAGTAATACTGAAGATGTCATAAAGGCGGTTGTCGAATTTCGCGTCGATTTAGGATTGATTGAAGGCTTATGTCACAATCCTGAATTGATTACTCAACCGTGGATGGAAGATGAATTGATTATCTTCTGCTCACCGAAAAATTCACTTTCACAGCGTGACTTTACTGTGGAAGATTTGATTAAAGAGCCTTGGATACTGAGAGAGAAAGGTTCAGGCACAAGGGAAGTGCTAGATCACCTTTTATTCTCGAAAATGCCTCGATTCAATATTGCAATGGAATTGGGAAATTCGGAAGCGATTAAACATGCAGTTCAATATGGTATGGGTATCAGTTGCCTTTCGCGACGGGTCGTCCAAGAGCAATTGAAAAATGGCACATTAGTTGAGTTGGTGATCCCTGAACTGAATCTTTATCGTACACTCTATCTGATTTATCACCGTCAGAAACATATGTCCAATGCACTACAAAAATTGTTGAGCTATTGTAAATAATAACAATCCAGTATACCTACATGGAACTAGTAATACGAAAATAATCGTGTAGCTTATAATCGGCGGTCAATTATGAAGGTATCTTATAATCGCTAATAGCCGCTATTCTCGAGACGGGGATTTGTTACAATTTCACATTAGAACTACTTTCAATGATATAGGGATAGAATGTCTCAAGAACAAAGCACACTAGGGGAGCAGCCTCCAAGAACCCTGCGCCGTGAATTAAAAGCGCGGCATATGGCGATGATTGCCATTGGAGGGTCAATTGGCACAGGGTTATTTGTTGCTTCCGGCGCAACAATTTCACAGGCTGGTCCTGGTGGAGCCTTACTTTCCTATGCATTAATTGGTCTGATGGTTTATTTCCTGATGACCAGCTTGGGCGAATTGGCAGCTTATATGCCAGTTTCGGGTTCATTTTCAACCTATGGATCCAAATATGTTGATGAAGGTTTTGGCTTCGCGTTGGGGTGGAACTACTGGTATAACTGGGCCGTTACGATAGCTGTTGACCTTGTGGCAGCACAGTTGGTCATGGGGTACTGGTTCAATGATGTGCCAGGTTGGGTATGGAGTGCGTTGTTCCTTGGCATAATTTTTCTGCTGAACTTTATTTCTGTTAAAGGTTTTGGTGAAGCTGAATACTGGTTTTCCCTGATTAAAGTTTCTACGATTATTGTCTTCATTATTGTTGGCATCTTGATGATCATCGGTATCATGAAAGGGGCTGAAAGTGCCGGCTGGCAAAATTGGCAAGTGGGTGATGCGCCATTTGCCGGTGGGTTTGCTGCCATGATTGGGGTAGCGATGATTGTCGGTTTCTCATTTCAGGGAACCGAACTGATTGGTATTACAGCAGGAGAATCAAAAGATCCGGCGAAAAACATTCCACGAGCTGTACGCAAAGTATTTTGGCGGATCCTGTTATTCTATGTTTTTGCCATTTTGATTATTAGTTTGATCATTCCTTATACTGACCCCAACTTATTGCGTAATGGTGTGAAAGATATCAGTGTCAGCCCGTTCACGCTGGTATTTGAAAATGCGGGGTTGTTGTCTGCGGCTGCGATGATGAACGCAGTGATATTGACGGCTGTGCTTTCAGCAGGAAATTCGGGTATGTATGCTTCTACTCGCATGTTGTTCACGTTGGCGAGGGAAGGTAAGGCCCCCAAAATTTTTGGTCATTTATCAAAAGGAGGCGTTCCACGTAACGCACTTTACGCGACTACCGTGGTTGCAGGGTTGTGTTTTTTCAGCTCAATGTTCGGCAACCAGACAGTATATCTGTGGCTATTGAATACCTCAGGTATGACAGGGTTTATTGCGTGGCTAGGGATTGCAATCAGCCACTACCGTTTCCGTAAAGGCTATATCGCACAAGGACGGGACTTGAATGAGCTACCCTATCGCTCAGGTTTTTTCCCTGTCGGGCCGATTTTTGCGTTTGTGTTGTGTTTGATGATCACATTGGGCCAGAACTATCAGGCGTTTTTGCAAGATAATATCGATTGGTACGGTGTAACTGCGACTTACATCGGTATTCCGGTATTCTTGATTATCTGGTTCAGCTACAAACTGAAAAAGAAAACTCGGTTTGTTAAATGTAGTGAGATGGAATTTCCATCATTAAAATTTACAGGTAATGAATAATTTGTTAATAAACATCAATAAATTGATATTTATTAATTAACTTATTATTATTTATATATTACAAAAAACCGCTTCTTCTGTGATGAAATTGGCGGTTTTTATTTTTCATGGTATTACGGGAAGAATATAGTCAGTAAATTGTAGCGATCCTGAATTAATCGCATTGATAAGTATTCTTATTTGCTTTATTGTTAGCGCCATAATTGTTGTATGAAGAGGCTAACTAAAGTGAAGTTTGTATTTCGAGCAGTCGTGAAGGGTATGAATATCAGTCTACTGGCAAGCTCCGCTATGATGGCGAGTTTTGCATCTTGGGCTGAAACAGTCACGGATGTTGCTGGGCGTACTGTTGAGGTGCCTGAAAAAGTCAATCGTATTTTGTTGGGAGAAGGGCGTTTATTCCATTCCCTTGCACTATTGGAAGGAGACAAGCCTTTAGCGCGTATCGTTGGCTGGCAAGGTGATTTCCGTAAACTGGATCCACAAACTTACTCTATTTATAAAGCTAAATTCCCTGAGATTGATAATATTCCCCTGATAGGTAACACCAGTGCTGACAGTGTCAGTTCTGAAAAAGTGCTGACGCTTAATCCTGATGTCGCTATTTTCGGCTTATCTGGGCATGGGCCAGGAAAAAACAGTGAGCTGGTTAAACAGTTGGAAAAAGCAGGTATTCCTGTTGTTTTTGTCGATTTCCGCAACGACCCTTTGAAAAACACATTACCGAGCATCCGCATGCTGGGTAAAATGCTGCATCGTGAAGAGCAAGCTAACGCTTACGCTGATTTTTATGAAAAGAATCAAAAATTAGTTACCGATATTACTGACCAAATAGCGGAAGCTCAGAAACCTTCAGTCTTTATTGAGTTGCTAGCGGGTTTCAGCGGCGATTGCTGTGGTACGGCAGGTAATGGCAATATGGGGAATTTCATTGACTTGGCTGGAGGCAAAAACATAGCCAAAGATGTATTGCCGTCACCGTTGGGGATGATGAATCTGGAAAAAGTGATTGTCGCAGATCCTTATATTTATATTGCGAGTGGTGCACAGGATCCGGGTGATAAAGATGGGGGTGTTCAAATGGGTGCCCAAACTTCTGCGGATATTGCCCGCGCTGGACTGAAAACTATCACTGTACGTAAAGGTATCAATACTTTGACCGCAGTGAAAGAAGGGCGTAGTTACGGTATCTGGCATCATTACTACAATTCACCTTATAACGTTGTGGTAACTCAGGTCTTTGCTAAATGGTTCTACCCTGAAAAATTTGCTGACCTAGATCCACAGCAAACATTGAAAGAACTTCATAATAAATTCTTGGCTGTTGAACCAGCAGGCACGTATTGGATCAGTGAGAAGTAAGCAGTAAACGGGTAATAAAAATGAGTATCACTACCAAACCTATGCCAATGGTAAAACAACAATTGAGTGAGTGCGATGTAAAAGCACGCTATCGTCATATTTTGCATCGACGTATTACATTGATATTTACCATTATTTTGGTGATTGGTGCCTCTTTGATATTGGATTTTACAATGGGGCCATCAGGATTATCACTGCAAGCCCTTTGGCAGACACTAATTTCGCCGGAAAGTGTTGATGTAGGAACGCGGGTAATCGTTTGGGATATCCGATTACCCTATGCCTTGATGGCGGTAGTCATCGGCTTGTCGCTTGGGTTGGCAGGCGCTGAAATGCAGACTGTCCTGAATAACCCACTGGCCAGTCCATTTACCTTGGGCGTTTCCAATGCCGCCTCATTTGGCGCAGCACTGGCCATCGTGCTTGGCATTGGCATTCCGGGAATACCGGATCAATGGCTCATCTCTGCAAACGCTTTTATCTTCGCTTTATTGGCTGCTTTGATGCTTGATAGTATTACACGCTGGACAAGAGTGGCAACGTCTGGCGTTGTGTTGTTTGGCATTGCGATGGTGTTTACCTTCGAAGCGCTGGTTTCTATGATGCAGTTTATCGCTACAGAAGACACTTTACAGGGGCTGGTTTTTTGGACGATGGGTAGCCTTGCAAGGGCTACATGGGAAAAGCTCGGCATTATGTTGCTGGTATTTCTCATTATTATGCCTATCTCAATGATGAACTCTTGGAAGCTGACAGCATTGCGTTTAGGTGAAGATCGTGCAGCCAGTTTTGGTATCAACATCAGTCGTCTTCGTCTGGGAACATTGCTGCGCATCAGTATTCTAACCGCTCTGGCGGTAGCGTTTGTCGGGCCGATTGCGTTTATCGGGCTGATCGCCCCTCATATTGCCAGAATGATGTTCGGTGAGGATCACCGTTTCTACTTACCTGCGAGCGCGTTGATTGGTGCATTAGTGTTATCGATGGCGTCTATTGCATCCAAAAACCTGATCCCCGGAATTATCATACCGGTGGGCATCGTCACATCGCTGATTGGTGTTCCGTTCTTCCTGAGCATTATTTTACGCCATAAGGGAAGTATATGAATCAGGGACTGAAAATCAACCGACTCACGGCCGGGTATCCTAAGCATCCGGTGATTGAAAATCTGGATGTCAAGTCATTGCCTCGTGGTCAAATCACGGTATTGCTGGGGCCTAATGGCAGTGGAAAGTCCACACTTCTTCGTTCATTGGCGGGGCTTAATAAAGCTAGAGGTGAATTGTTGCTCAATGGGCAGGATTTGATGCAGATGAATTTCGCTCAACGCGCTCAGGGTGTAGTTTACCTGCCTCAGTCATTGCCGGAGGGGGTTCATCTCCATGTACTGGAATCCGTGATTGTTGCCCAGCGAGCATCAGGTGGTGTAAGCAGCAAACAATGTGAAAATGAAGTCATGGAACTGTTACGTCAGCTTGGCATTGAACATCTAGCGCTCAGCTATCTGGATCAATTATCAGGTGGACAGAAACAGTTAGTGGGATTGGCTCAATCATTAATCAGGCAGCCGACACTGTTATTATTGGATGAGCCATTAAGTGCGCTGGATTTAAATTACCAGTACCATGTCATGGATTTAGTGGCACGTGAAACTCGTCGTCGCAATATTATTACGGTTGTTGTTGTTCACGATATTAATATTGCATTGCGTCATGGTGACCATGTATTAATGCTGAAAAAAGGCGAGTTAATTGCCGAAGGTACACCTGAACAGGTGATTACACCAGATAGTCTGGCGCAGGTTTATGGTGTTAAAGGCCGCATTGAGCGTTGCTCTCAGGGAGTGCCTCAGGTATTAATTGATGGTTTAGTGACGGAATTGGCTAATTAGAATAATAAAGAGAAATAGATAGTTTTATTAAAACTAAAGCTTAATAAATATAACACTGACAGGGATAAATAATTATCCCTGTACTTTGAGCGTATATCGATTATCCATATTAATTATTAAATAATTTTATTCTGCCTTTTGGAGAACTGGGAATGGCTGTTTTTGTAAAAAGAAAAATCGTATTGGGAATTATTGCCGCTATTTCATCCAGCGCTGTTTTAGCTGCCAATAATGGTGATGACAAAATTGTTGTAACTACCGCAGCGGGCTTCCAGCAAAAGATTGAAGATGCACCCGCTTCTATTTCGGTAGTTAGCCGTGAACAGTTAGAAACGAAATCTTATCGTGATATCACGGATGCACTGAAAGATGTACCAGGGGTAGTTGTGACTGGTGGTGGTAGTAGTAGTGACATCAGTATTCGTGGTATGGCTTCAAAATATACTATGATTCTGATTGATGGTAAGCGTGTTGATACTCGCAGTACCCGCCCAAATAGTGATGGTTCTGGTATCGAACAGGGATGGTTGCCACCATTAGCATCAATTGAACGTATCGAAGTCGTGCGTGGGCCGATGTCTTCTCTTTATGGTTCTGATGCTATGGGCGGCGTAATCAATATTATTACCCGTAAGGTACAGAAAGAGTGGCATACCAGCCTGCGTGCAGATACTACTCTGACCGAACGTAAAAATTCAGGTAATAGCTACCAAACCAGCGCTTATGCTGCGGGGCCATTAATTGATGGTTTGTTAGGATTGAAAGTCAATGGCCTGTTTTCTCATCGTAATGAAGATAAGTTTATTGGTGGCTTTAGAGAGCAGGAAATGCGTAATGGTGCAGCAACGTTCTCTTTGACACCTGATGAACAGAATACTTTCGAATTTGAGGCTGGGCGTTATGAGCAGGATCGAGACTCAACCATTGGTAAAACTCGTGATTGCCAGCCAAAATCTTGTAAAGATGACGTGAGCCGCTATAAACGTAATAACTATTCGATTTCCCATAATGGCGTTTATGACTTCGGTACAATGACTTCTTATGTTCAGAGGGATGAATCGCATAACCCTGAGCGTGAAATGAAATATAACGATACGTTATTTAATAACCAAACTACGTTTATATTAGATGATCATACGTTAAGTGTAGGAGGACAGTATCGCTATGAAGATTTACGAGATACTGGTAATAAATTAAATTCAGCAAAAGATGTTAATAAATTAACACGTTGGAGTTGGGCATTATTTGCGGAAGATGAATGGCAAATGACCAATGATTTTGCTCTGACGGGTGGTGCTCGTTTAAATAAAGACGAAAACTTTGGAGCACATTGGACGCCTCGTTTGTATGGTGTATGGCACGCAGATGAACAGTGGACGATCAAAGGTGGTGTTTCTACTGGTTACCGTTCACCTGAATTGCGGCAGGTTGCCCCTAATTGGGGACAGACAACGGGTGGTAGATCCCTTAATGGAATGATTATAGGGAACTCGGATCTTAAGCCAGAGAAAAGTGTTAGTGAAGAAATTAGTGTTATTTGGAATAACCAAGATAACTTTAACGTCGGTGTAACAGTCTTTAATACAGATTTTAAAGACAAGATCACTGAGGTTGGAGTGTGTGATAAAGATACTGAAAATCCATGTAAACCAACAGGTGATATTACTTATGATTTTATCAACCAGCGTACAAACTTGGATAAAGCGAACATCCGTGGAATAGAAGCCACCCTGAATTGGGATATCGTAGAAAACTTGTCCTTAGCCTCAAGTTATACTTATACCGAGTCGGAGCAGAAAAGCGGTAAGTATAAAGGTCAGGCATTGAATAAAATGCCAAAACATATGGCCAACTCTACCTTGAATTGGCAGGTACTACCAGAAATGGCTACGTGGACTCGCATTAATTTCAGAAGTAAATCAACAAATTATGTATATCGCTCTGGTGTGAAGAATGGTACACCATCTTACACTTTCGTTGATTTAGGCATGACCTATAACTTGACGAAAAACTTGCGTGTATTAGGTGGTATCTACAACGTCTTTGACAAGCGCGTTACTGAGAAAACCCACGATGCGGTACTAGATGGCCGTCGTTATAACATCGGCATTAATTATGATTTTTAATTAATACTTCGGTTTTTTATTAGTCATTTTAATTAACATTTAAATGTAATATTAAATCAACCTTTCATCAGTTCTATGATGAAAGGTTGAGCTTTTTGATGTCATAATTACCACAATTAAATAGCAAATAGCTTCCTTCTGTGCTAAAAATTTATTAAATGTCAAACAAGGGATAGGATAGCGTTAAGTTTCCTTACAGGTTCAGTGAAAGCCTATTCCATCAGGCTCTCCGGTATTGTAAAAAATAATGAATTTTTAGTGTGATAGCTCTTGCTATTTCTAGGTGTGAAATGCAAAATGCGTGCACTAAAAAATAGCTGGTGTGTAAATATACACCAGTTATTTTTTTGCTTTGAGTTATTTTTTACAACACCAAGAGGCCGGATTTTGTTCCGGATCGATACTGACCATAAGCGGCCATTATAAGAACGGGCTGCTGCACTGAGGAATACAAACATGGAGCAATTATTCACTTTTGCACTCGTGCCAATTGGCGCTTGCTGCTGCAACGATGATTATGGGGCATGGCCCACCGTCAGTTCGCTGTCTTCTAATAACTCTTCTTTCTTTTCTGTCTATAGACAGATGCGAAGTCTACCCACTAACTATCGATTAAGTAGTTGCATTAGTACCCAGATCGAAGTTATGGGAGGTTTCGCTCATGTCGCATAATACCACTCTCACACTTGACACTAACCAAACCAGTGCCAGCGATCGTGTTCAACTAAGAAGAACACTGACCCTGTTTCAGGTGGTCATGATGGGGCTTGCCTACATGCAGCCAATGACTATCTTTGACACTTTCGGCATTGTTTCCGGATTAACCAGCGGACATGTTGCAACATCTTATGCTCTCGCGCTGATCGCCATTTTATTTACAGCATTGAGTTACGGGAAATTGGTAAAACGCTTCCCATCAGCAGGATCTGCCTATACTTACGTACAAAAATCAATAAATCCCCATCTTGGGTTTATGGTAGGTTGGTCATCATTGCTGGATTATCTGCTTATGCCGATGATCAATATTCTGCTGGCAAAAATTTATCTTCAGGCTCTTTTCCCAGGCATTGACCCATGGATTTTCGTAGTCACGTTGACAATACTGATGACGATTTTCAACCTGAGCGGCATTAATGTAGTCGCGAATCTCAATGGTGTTATTGTGATTGTTCAGGTTGCCGTTATGTTGGTACTCGTCGGTTTCTTGGTTCATGGTGTCTATAATGGCGAAGGCGTTGGAACATTACTGAGTATTCAACCGTTCACGTCAGATGAAGCGAAGTTGATTCCAATGATCACAGGAGCGACGATACTCTGCTTCTCATTCCTCGGGTTTGATGGTATCAGTTCCCTGTCAGAAGAAACACCTAATGCTGGAAAAGTGATCCCTAAGGCGATCTTCATGACTGCATTAATTGGTGGAGCTATCTTTATTGCAGTATCTTATTTTTTACAGCTTTATTTCCCTGATATTTCTCGATTTAAAAACCCAGACGCCTCTCAGCCAGAAATTATGCTGTATGTTGCTGGTGCGCTGTTCCAGTACATTATTCTTATGTTCTCCTGTGTTACGGTAGTGGCTTCAGGGATGGCAGCACATGCAGGTGTATCCCGTTTGCTCTATGTGATGGGGCGTGATGGTGTACTGCCTGAAAAAGTATTTGCTTATATTCACCCAAAATGGCGTACCCCATCAATTAATGTCATATTGGTTGGGATTGTTGCTCTGTCAGCGGGTTGGCTGGATTTGGTAACAGCAACCGCATTGATAAACTTCGGGGCGTTAGTCGCATTTACTTTTGTTAATCTGTCAGTGATTTCGCAGTTCTATATTCGTGAACAGCGTAACAGCACACTGAAAGATACGATTCACTTTTTGATTCTGCCGGTTCTTGGTGCAGCGACAGTAGGTGTGTTGTGGATGAATCTGGAGTCAAGTTCGATGAAATTAGGTCTAATTTGGGGAGGAATCGGTATGATCTATATGTTCTTCCTGACCCGTAGTTTCCGTCAGCCAATGCCTCAGTTTACTGAATCAGTGTAATCTTTATTCGCATACTTATTTATAAAACAGCATCTTCGGGTGCTGTTTTTAATTAAAATAAAAAATATCAATAGCATAAAAATCACCAAAAGGCGTCATATAATAAATACTCACTATGCCATGCGTGATCTCATTAAGAGCCTATATATCTAACGCTAAGTAGAGGTAATAGAACCATTATGAATGATGCTAAAATCCCTCACAACCAGCAACTTATTGCAATTCTCACTAATATTGTTGGATCTCCCCACATTCTCACTGAATCTCGAAAAACAGAACGTTATCGCAAAGGCTTTCGCTCTGGACAGGGAAATGCCCTTGCTGTTGTATTTCCGGCTTCATTATTAGAGCAATGGAAAGTGTTCAAAGCCTGCGTTTTAGCCGACAAAATTATTTTAATGCAGGCAGCTAATACCGGATTGACGGAAGGTTCCACACCCAACGGTGATGATTATGACCGCGATATTGTTATTATCAGTACACTGCGGATGGATAAAATTCAGGTTCTTACATCAGTCAATCAGGTCATTGCATTTCCTGGCAGTACATTGTGGCATTTGGAAAAAGTCTTGAAACCGTTAGGTCGTGAGCCTCATTCTGTTATTGGTTCTTCCTGCATTGGTGCGTCAGTTGTTGGAGGGATCTGCAATAACTCTGGCGGCTCTTTGGTACAGCGGGGTCCAGCCTATACAGAAATGGCGTTGTATGGACGTGTGAATGAGAAGGGACAAGCTGAACTGATTAATCATTTGGGTATATGGTTAGGAGATACGCCAGAAGATATTCTGACTTGCCTGGAAGAACAGCGCTATCGAGCTGAGGATATTCAGCTGGATGACCGAGTTGCTTCTGATCATGAGTATGCACAGCGTGTTCGAGATATCAATGCAGAGACCCCATCACGTTTTAATGCCGATGAGCGTCGGTTGTTTGAAGCTTCTGGTTGTGCTGGTAAATTAGTTGTTTTTGCTGTCCGTTTGGATACTTTTCCTGCACAGTCGACTTCTCAAGTTTTCTATATCGGCACCAACCAACCTGAAGTATTGACAGAATTACGCCGGCATATATTGGCTAATTTCCAGCATTTACCGATTGCTGGCGAATATATGCATCGGGATATTTTTGATATCGCTGAAGTGTATGGCAAAGACACCTTTGTCATGATTGATAAACTTGGTACGGATAAAATGCCAATGTTTTTCAGCCTGAAAGGACGTATGGATGCCATGTTTGGCAAAATTCCTTTTTTGCCATCACACCTGACAGATCGCGTAATACAGGGCTTGAACCGTTTATTACCTTCACATCTGCCCACACGTTTGAAAGAGTACCGAAATCGCTTCGAACATCACTTGATGTTGAAAATGTCTGGTGAAGGCATAAAAGAAGCTAGTGAGTGGTTGGAAAGCTACTTTAAACAGGCAGAGGGAGAATTTTTCGCCTGTACGCCAGAAGAGGGTACAAAGGCATTTTTACACCGTTTCGCAGCGGCAGGAGCGGCCATTCGGTATCAAGCTATTCATAGCAATGAAGTTGAGGATATTTTAGCATTGGATATTGCCCTGCGCCGCAATGACCACGAATGGTTTGAGCATCTACCGCCAGAAATTGATGGAGCATTGGTGCATCGTCTGTATTACGGACATTTTATGTGCCACGTATTCCATCAGGATTACATTGTTAAAAAAGGCATAGATGTTCATGCGCTGAAAGTAAAAATGCTGAAGATCCTGAACCAACGAGGAGCGGAATATCCTGCTGAACATAACGTTGGTCATTTATATCAGGCTAAACCGCAGCTTAAACAGTTTTATCAGATGACTGATCCCACTAATACTTTGAATCCGGGTATTGGCAAAACCTCCAAGCTGAAAAATTGGGGAAGATAAGATGGAAAGTGTGATTGTCGGCTTTCCGGCCATCGACATGGTTAAACCATAATTATGCTGGAATGAGGATAAAAAAGACAAAACAGAGAATTTTGTCTTTTTCTTTTTCTGAAATAAGCCAGTATGATGCGGGGCCGTTAGCCAGCCAGCTGAACTGCATAATCAACTAGTGCTTTTAACTGGCGGCACTTTTCTTCATCAGATTGGTATTCAACAAAGAGCTGTTCAATGGCCGCAAGATATTGGCTGATATTTTCCTGTGTCAATATCTCCCGGCGATGATATAGCCAGCGCTGTTGTTCATCATAATTCAGCGTTGCCGGATAGTTTCTGGCGCGGTAACGGAACAGGAGTGTTTTAATCCGTGGATCCTGAAATGTTAAATCCAGTGCCGGTAAGTTTTTGGGTGCAGTTTCCCGGATAATTTCCATCGCAGTTTTATCGGCATCACTGAAAAAACCGCTATATAGCTTGGTATCGACATTGTCGGACTCAGGGAATTCCTCTGGTTGAGAAAATAGCTCAACCACTTTTTCCCTGATTTGCGGATTACTGCGCAATATAGCCAGATTTTTTGCACATTGATCGCGATTCAATCCCACTCGTTCCGCATCTTCTGTCCGTAGTGTATTTTCAGGAGCAATAATCGGGCATTTATTGATATGCATCAATTTAATGGGTACTGGAGCTTGGCCTGGCTGTAGTTCATTACGTCGGGTATACAAGCGCTCGCGCAATTCGTCTGCGCTGAGTTCTAGTAACGGGGAAATATCACCCGCTAAATCACACATGATGACCGCATTGCGATTTGTCGGGTGCCATGCCAAAGGTGCTATAAGGCTGATATTGCTGCGCAGAGTTCCGAACATTCCTGATACATGTACCAGTGGCTTCATCTGCGGAATATCAATCTGGTTACTGACCTTCTGTTTGTTTCTTAATTGGAAAAAGTAATCAAACAAGCGAGGTTGGGCTTTTTTTACCCGTTTTGCCATCGCGATAGTGGCATAAACATCGGACATAGCATCATGAGCCTGAGTATGTTCAACTCCGTTGGCTTTCGTCAGGTTTTCTAGCTTAAAACTGGGCAGACCATCCTCATTTTCTGGCCAGATAATGCCTTCTGGGCGTAGGGCATAGCAGGCACGTAATACATCAAGCAGATCCCAGCGGGAATTACCTTTTTGCCAGCTATAGGCATAAGGATCGTAAAAATTGCGATAAAAGATATTTCGGCTGACTTCGTCATCAAAACGAATATTGTTATACCCGATAATACAGGTATTGGGCTTGCTGAATGCTTCATGGATCTGGCGGGCAAATTCAGCTTCATTGACCCCTTTTTTTAATGCTAACTGTGGTGTAATCCCCGTAATCATCACAGCTTCAGGATCGGGCAGGTAATCGTCAGCAGGCAAACAGTACACCACCAAAGGATCTTCGATGATATTAAAATCACTGTCGGTGCGAATTCCCGCAAACTGGGCAGGGCGGTCTAAGGCAGGGTGCTTGCCGAAGGTTTCATAATCATGAACATAGAAAGTGGGGGTTTTATCGTTACTCAAGGCAATTCTGCATCCGTTGGTTATTGGTTTAATTAATTTAATTTCAATGTATTATCTTATTTTTGTGTATTGATCGTGTTGATATAAGTTTTATTGCACGGCTTAGTTTATGACAAATTGTGTACTAAATCTTTGGTTTCTACGAGGCTAAACGATGCGAAAAGATATGGTAAACCATATCTTGGACAATCTGAACTCTCTAATGATATAGGGTGAAAATTGTTGATTATCATTTCGCATGTGGAGAAAAATCTCTTTTCGGATAGGAACTGAAACCTCTTATGGCAGCGGAAACTCTTGGTCATCAGATGCTGGGACGATGAAAATGATTGATTAAGGAATATACTTAAAGTTTATCATGTCAATAAATTGTCGAAACTGACTTGTCTATTCGTTACCTGAAATTGTATTGTGTAGTCAGCATAAAAATTATCGGTCTGATTAAAAAAGGTGTAAAAATGGACAACGCAAATAAACCAACATTCCATAATGTACTGGAGTTTGTGCGTATATTTCGCCGCAAGAATAAATTACAGCGCGAAATAGTAGACAACGAGAAGAAAGTTCGAGATAACCAAAAGCGTGTATTATTGCTGGATAACCTGAGCGATTACATTAAACCGGGAATGTCAGTTGAAGATATTCAAGGAATTATCGCTCATATGCGCAGTGATTATGAAGAACGTGTTGATGAATATATCATCAAAAATGCAGAGTTGTCTAAAGAGCGTCGTGAGCTGTCTAAAAAACTTAAGGCAATGGATGGCGGAGTAAAATAAAATCTTGTTGCAACCACGCCTTTTGGGCGTGGTTATTTTGTCAGCCCCAGTGAGGTTTTAACTCTGGATCGACTAAAGCGTAAATCTGGTAATAAGTTTCTTCATCTTCAGCCACCAGTGCCAATTGCTGTGCAACATCTTCTCTGCTCACCATACCGTGAACTTCACCTTGATAGCGTTGGCAATGTCCAGTACCTGATTTATCAGTGAGTCCACCGGGACGAATGATCGTAAAATCCAATTTGCTGGTTTGCAGGTAACTTTCTGCCAGCGATTTATGTCTGATTGATTGCCCAAATAATGATTTGGCACGTGGTGACAACGTTTTCCAACTATCTCCACATCCGATGGATGTAACCAGTAGCATGCGTGAAACTTCAGCTTGTTCCAATGCATCTATGATGGACATATTACCATGGTGATCAGCGTCTCCTCCGCCAATAGTTGAGAAAACAATGGGGTTTTCTCCAGCCTGAGCAATAGCTTTTTCGATACTCATTTTGTCACAGGCATCGCCATGTATGACATTAGCACCCATTGCACTTAGCTCCACGGCTTGTTGTAGATTACGAATTAATACCGTTACGGGGCGGTGTTGTTTCAGTGCTATAGTAGCTAAATGGCGTCCAACGCCTTTGCCAGCACCGAAAATTAGCCAAGATTTCATCGCCGGAATGTTCTCCATAAAAATCAGCCACTTTAAATGATAATGATAACTATCTAAGTTTATTGGAATCGGAGAGTGAATGAAATGAGACAGACAGGTTTTTTATCATTTTTAATATAAAAAAGGACTCCATACAAAGGAGCCCTTTTTGATTTTTCTGGAAATTACAACATCCAATTACTATTCGAATGACTGTGGTTTTGACATCGCAGATGTTGCGATATTTGTTGCAGAATGTCCACCCGCGCCGCCTTTTCCAGCGAACGGATAAGCAGGACGTTGCCATTCGTTGATAATGACAGGCTGTGCTGCTAAGTCTGGTGCTGGTGCTTTTGTCATTGGGGAAGAAGCGTGATGATTTTTTTCCACGATAATCGGAGACTCAGCAATTTTTGTCTCTTCCGCTTTAACTTCCTCTGCCTTAGCGTATATTTCCGTTGTGACAGTTGGCTGTTCTTCATGCTGTTCCTGTTCAGCGATAGACGTCACAATGATTGGTTCTGCTGTGTGACGTGTTTCTTCTGTGTCATGTACTAACATGTCATGTAAGGCTTCAGGCTGATATTGGGTGTCATGGTTAACGACGGGTTCCAGGTTTTCCGATACTAATACTTCAGGTTTCTCAGGCACGGGTTCTACGAGCGGGTCACCATTGGTCGCAGACTTAATATCATCATGAGTAACTGCATTTTGCTCGGCAACCTGAGTATCAGCAACAGTTGAAACTGATACCGATACCGATTCAGCAACAGCAGGTATCGGCATGACACTCTCTTTCTGCTCTGCCCCTATTACTGTTTCTTCCACAGTAGATACTTCTGGTTCAGCAGGTTGTGTCACAGGTGTAACAGGGTAGCGCACCCAAACTTTACCTGATGCCAGCTCTGGCGATGCAACTGCCATTACCAGTGGTACAGGTGATTGAGTCAGGTTACGCTCATCACGATAACGACGACGACGCTGACCACTGACACGTAAATGGCGTGGTGAGCGGCGAGAACGGCGAGGCATGATGTTGTCTTGCTGCTCATTATTTTGCGCGATTGAGCCTTGTGGTATTGAAGGCTGATTAGCTGCTTCTACATTCGTATCGATAATGGCTGGTACAGAAACTTTCTTCTCTTCTTCTGTAATCGCCGGAATGATCGCCTTTGTTACAACGGGTAAAGAGGCAACAACAACTTCTTCCTTCACATTGTCTGTGATACGAATTTTCTGTTCAAGCTGACGACGCTGACGACGAGGCATTACAGGTTGATGCTCTTCAACTTCCTCTTCTGTAATTTCAGGTCTACTCGTCTGTTGAACCTTGGTTTCCAGTTGCTGCTGACGTTTTTCTTCTTGACGGCGGCGCTGGCGTTCCGCCCGTTGTTCACGGCGCTGTTGCTGCTGTGCTTCACGAGCTTCATTATCTATATCTACCGCAATATTATCCGGCGCGTTGTTTTTCTGCTGAACATTACGACCCTTACGCTGTTCATCGCCGCGCTCACGGTTATGATTATTGCGAGTGTCATTCTCGTTACGTTCACGTCTTTGATTCTGACGACGTGAATTGCGGCGTTCTGGGGAACGTCGGTTATCGTTACTAGAAGATTTATTGCTCTTTTCTTGCTCCTGTTTTTCTTCTTCACCATTGAATATTTTTTTCAGGGCGCAGAGGAAGCGACTGAACAGACCTGGCTGTTCTATTTGCTGATTATTGCTCACTACTACCTTTTTCTCTTTTGTTTTTGCTGCCACAGGGGCGACAGTTTCTGCAGGCAGATCAAAAGTTGAAATAGCAGGTTGCTCAGGACGCTTGCGTTCATGTTGTCCATCATCCTGAGCATTCGTCATTTCTGCCTCATGTAATTGTGGAAGCAGATAACTCAGGGTAGAAATTTCTTCACCTTTACGAACACGTAGAACAGAGAAATGCGGAGTTTGCATCTGATCGTTTGGTACGATAACAACACCTACATCACCTTGACGATGTTCAATGGCGCTGACCGCCTTACGTTTTTCATTCAGCAGGTAGGACGCAATCTGAACGGGAACAATCGCATGAACCTGATGGGTATTTTCTTTCAGTGCTTCTTCTTCGATCAGGCGAAGAATCGACAGAGAAAGTGATTCGTTGTCACGAATGGTTCCTGTACCGCTACAGCGAGGGCAGACGTGGTGACTGGATTCACCCAGAGATGGGCTTAAACGCTGACGTGACATTTCCAGTAGGCCAAAGCGAGAAATACGGCCAATCTGAATACGGGCACGATCTTGACGCACCGCATCACGTAAACGGTTTTCAACCTCACGCTGGTGGCGTACAGGTGTCATGTCAATGAAATCAATAACGATAAGGCCACCGAGGTCACGCAGGCGCAATTGACGTGCAATTTCATCCGCAGCTTCCAGATTGGTGTTAAAGGCTGTTTCCTCAATATCTCCCCCACGGGTTGCCCGGGATGAGTTGATATCGATTGCGGTCAGAGCTTCAGTTGTATCGATGACTACTGAACCACCAGAAGGCAGCCGAACTTCACGCTGGAAAGCTGATTCAATCTGTGATTCTATCTGGTAGTGACTGAACAGGGGAACTTCACCACTGTACAGTTTGATTTTGCTGGCGAAATCAGGGCGTCCAAGCGCAGTGATATGCTGGCGTGCCAAATCGAGAATTTTAGGATTGTCGATCAGAATTTCCCCGATATCCGGGCGTAGGTAATCACGGAAGGCGCGTACGATAACATTACTTTCCTGATGGATCAGGAACGGAGCTGGGTGATTATCTGCGGCTTTCTTGATAGCTTCCCAGTGTTTCAGGCGAAAATTCAGGTCTCCCTGCAAAGCTTCGGCGGATTTGCCTACTCCGGCAGTACGAACAATAAGCCCCATGCCTTCGGGTAATTCAAGAGAGGAGAGCGCTTCTTTTAATTCGATACGGTCATCACCTTCGATACGGCGAGAAATACCACCTGCTCTGGGGTTATTCGGCATCAGAACTAAATAGCTACCAGCCAGACTGATAAAAGTTGTTAAGGCTGCACCTTTATTGCCTCGTTCTTCTTTATCAACCTGGACGATGACTTCCTGACCTTCTTTAAGGATATCCTTAATGTTAGGTCGGCCATGAGCATGATAACTACTGGGGAAATATTCGCGAGCAATTTCTTTAATGGGCAGGAAACCATGACGCTCCGCACCATAATCGACAAAAGCAGCTTCCAGACTAGGTTCAATCCGTGTAATTTTACCTTTATAGATATTTGCTTTTTTCTGCTCGTGTCCAGGACTTTCAATATCCAAATCATAAAGACGTTGCCCATCAACAAGGGCGACACGCAACTCTTCCTGTTGAGTTGCGTTGATTAGCATTCTTTTCATTCTAACTTACTCATTATTTTTACATTGGTATAGAGCTGCGAGCAAAAAGAGATGCACTACTGGTAACCGATGGCCTCGTGTCTTTTACAAAGCCGTCAGCCTCACGGCTATCGTTTGTATAGAGGCGCCTATATTGTCGGCGAGTCTGAATTTCATTTAAATACAGTACTCTTTATTGGGACACTGTAATAAACCGGTACAGATCTCACCCAATCCAGTAAGCTGCAACTCGCAGCCCATAAATTGTTTGATTAAACATTACGTCTTACGCCATTGCTGCGTTTTTGTTCAATCAAACAGATAACAAACAATTTCAATCTTGCCATTCATAGTTTAGTAAACTGTGGCCAGAAAGCATTATTCCATTGCTATTGGGGTGATAGCAAGGTGACTTTATCTCTTTAGCGGTTTTTTATCAGGAAATAGCGATAAGTTGTTAATCTTTAGTCTTTATCCTAAGACATTAGAAACAATGAAAAATGAAATCATGGATGTTATTTATACATATTTAAAAATGAGTGGCGCTTTGATTGCCGGATAATTAAAATCTCGCTTATGAAAACAAATAATCCAATTGTACAGTTTGTCACGATTGACGACGATGAAGCCGGTCAGCGAATTGACAACTTTTTGCTGGCGCGCTTGAAAGGTGTGCCTAAGAGTATGATCTATCGGATCTTGCGCAAAGGTGAAGTTCGAGTTAACAAAGGAAGAATCAAGCCTGAGTATAAATTGGCAGCGGCTGATGTTATCCGTATTCCGCCGGTCAGGATAGCGGAAAAACAGCAGCCACCAGTATCTGCCAAGCTGGGTAAAGTAGTCGCTCTGGCAGAATGCATCCTTTATGAGGATGACTACATACTAGTCATTAATAAACCATCAGGTACTGCGGTGCATGGTGGAAGCGGATTGAGCTTCGGTGTAATCGAAGGGCTTCGTGCATTACGTCCCGAAGCGCGTTTCCTCGAACTGGTGCATCGTCTCGACCGCGATACATCGGGTGTTCTGCTGATTGCGAAGAAGCGTTCCGCATTGCGTACACTGCATGAACAGTTGCGTTTGAAACAGATGCAGAAAGATTATTTTGCGTTGGTACGAGGGCAATGGCAGTCACATTGCAAAGTGGTGCAGGCACCTTTATTAAAAAATATCCTGCAAAGTGGTGAGCGGATAGTGAAAGTCAGCAGTGAGGGCAAACCATCGGAAACACGTTTTAAAGTTGAAGAGCGGTATGAGTTTGCGACCTTGGTGCGCGCAAGCCCAATAACGGGACGTACGCACCAGATCCGTGTGCATACCTTGCATGCTGGTCATCCTATTGCATTTGATGACCGCTATGGTGACAGGGCGTTTGATGCACAACTGACAGAAACAGGGCTTAACCGATTGTTTCTGCATGCTAGTTCATTAAAATTTACTCACCCATCCACGGGAGAAACTTTGCGTTTCGAAGCTCAAATGGATGATGAGTTACGGCAATGTTTAACAACATTACGACAAAATAATTATTGATAACATACCGTCAGTGGGTTTATCCCTTGACGGATGAGCATTTCTGTCAGAGTAATCAATGGCAGACCGATTAGCGTATTGGGATCTCTGCCATCGAGTTTTTTAAATAATGTAATTCCCAAACCTTCACTTTTAAAGCTACCTGCACAATTAAAAGGCTGTTCTTTGTTTAGGTAGCTGATAATTTCGGGTTCTGTCAGATCTCTGAAATGGACATGAAATAATTCACAGCGGGTATCAGTGTTTCCTGTTTTGCTGTTAAATAGCGTAATTCCAGTATAAAAAGTGACACACTGCCCACTGGCTTTTTTGAGTTGTGCGAAAGCGTTCTCAAAATTGTGGGGTTTACCTGTAATTTTTCCACTTAAAACGCAAACCTGATCTGAACCTATAATCAGGTGGCTAGAATAACTCGGTTGTAATGCGGTAGCTTTTGCCTGTGACAGACGCATTACCAGTTGTGTGGGGCTTTCATTCTCTTGTGGGCTTTCATCAATATTGGGAGTAGTACAGACAAAAGGTAGCCCCATTTTTTCCAACAATAGGCGGCGGTATATCGACGTTGATGATAAAACAATCGGAAGCATCATTTTTTCCATAAAATACGTAGAGAAATATTCTCAGGCATTTTAAACTATACGCCGCTTAATAGGCGAATATTTGGTGGAAAGGTGCAGGTGTGTGGCCTTTTTCTTTGACTATGTTCCATTACAAAGATAATATGCGCGCCTTATGCAGAAGGTAAAATTACCCCTGACCATTGATGCGCTTCGTGCAGCTCAGAAAAGATTAGACTACGAAGGTAGTTATTCTGCTGAACAAGCTTCTCGTCTCGCAGAGTCTGTGGTCAGTGTGGATGGTGATATAAATAGCTCATTATCATTTCAAATTGATAATCTGCGTCTGGCAGTTGTAAAAGGGCATTCCGATGTGGATGTCACACTTGCCTGCCAACGTTGTGGCAGTAATTTCAGCCATCATGTTCACATAACGTATTGTTTTAGTCCGGTCGTCAATGATGAGCGGGCCGAGGCATTACCGGAAGAGTATGAGCCAATTAACATTAATGAATTTGGCGAAATAGATTTGCTGGCAATGATTGAAGATGAAATAATTCTTTCTCTGCCGGTAGTCCCGGTACATGATTCTGAACACTGTGAAGTGTCCGACGCGGAAATGGTATTTGGTGTACTGCCTCCTGAAGCAGAAAAACCAAACCCATTTGCCGCATTAGCCAGTTTAAAGAAAAGTACTTAAGGAGTAAGGTCAATGGCCGTACAACAGAATAAACCAACTCGTTCTAAACGTGGTATGCGTCGTTCCCATGACGCACTGACTGCAACACATGTCTCTGTAGACAAGACTTCTGGTGAAACTCACCTGCGTCACCATGTGACTGCTGACGGCTACTACCGTGGCCGCAAGGTAATCAACAAGTAATTCGGCTAACTATTAGCAAGTTGATATCTTGGCTAATCTAACCTTAGCGTTAGATGCTATGGGCGGGGATTTTGGTCCTCGTGTTACGGTGCCTGCTGCATTGCAGGCACTGGCATCTAATCCGCAATTAAAATTATTGTTGGTTGGAGATCCCGAAACCATCTCCCCTTTGCTTGCAAATAAAAATGCTGAGCAGCTTAGTCGTTTGCAAATTATTCCTGCGGAACACGTTGTTTCTAACGATGCAAAACCTTCTCAGGCGATCCGTTCCAGTCATGGTACTTCGATGCGTATTGCACTAAATTTAGTTAAAACTGGTGAAGCGCAGGCATGTGTCAGTGCAGGAAATACAGGCGTATTGATGGGGCTGGCCAAATTGATGCTGAAATCCATCGAGGGTATTGAGCGGCCTGCATTGATGACGATGATCCCTAATTTAAAACAGCAGAAAACTGTTATATTAGATTTGGGAGCTAATATTAATTGTAATAGTCGTATGTTAGTCCAGTTTGCCATTATGGGAGCAGTAATGGCAGAGGATGTTACAGGTGTGAAAAATCCGCGTGTGGCATTACTCAATATCGGAGAGGAAGAATCCAAAGGGCTAGATAATATCCGCGAAGCTGCTATGACCTTACAGAATACCCCAACAATCAATTATATAGGTTATGTAGAAGGGAATGAGTTACTGACGGGAAAAACCGATGTACTCGTGTGTGACGGCTTCGCAGGTAATGTTACGCTGAAGACGATGGAAGGTGCGATCAGGGTGATTTTATCTCTGGTTAAATCACCGGATAGCCAGAAGAAAAAATCATCGTGGTTGAGGAAAATTTTCAAGAAGTGGTTGTTAAAACAGATATTAAAACGCTTCGGCCACCTAAACCCTGACCAGTATAACGGCGCAACACTATTAGGATTGCGTGGTATCGTCATAAAAAGTCATGGTGCCGCGAATGAACGTGCGTTCAAAGCTGCTATAGATCAAGCAGTTCAGACCGTACAGAATCAGGTTCCTGATAGAATCGCTGCCCGGCTGGATGCAGTATTACCCAAGAGTGAATAAGCATAAATGTATACAAAAATCTTAGGTACAGGCAGTTATTTGCCTTCGCAGGTGCGTACTAACGCAGATTTAGAAAAAATGGTGGATACGACTGACGAGTGGATTGTTACTCGTACAGGCATTCGTGAGCGTCGTATTGCGGCTGAGGGTGAAACCGTTGCCACTATGGGATTCAATGCAGCCGAAAAAGCTATTGAAATGGCTGGTATCGATAAAACACAAATTGATTTGATTGTTGTAGCAACAACAACTTCATCCCATGCGTTTCCGAGTACAGCCTGCCAGATTCAGAATTCTTTAGGCATTCAAGGTATCGCTGCCTTTGATGTTGCGGCAGCTTGTGCTGGATTTACTTATGCGTTAAGCATTGTCGATAAATTTATCAAGACTGGTGCGGCTAAACATGCCCTGGTTATCGGGGCAGATATTATCTCAAGAGTTGTCGATCCTGAAGATCGCAGTACAGTTGTCCTCTTTGGTGATGCAGCAGGCGCAATGGTAGTAGGGGCTTCAGAAGAGCCGGGTATACTGTCAACCCATCTGCATGCGGATGGTCGTTATGGCGATTTACTGTCATTACCTAATCAGGATCGATTGAAACGGGGTTCACCTGAATACGTTACAATGGCTGGCAATGAAGTATTTAAAGTTGCTGTCCGTGAGTTGACCAGTATTGTTGATGAAACACTGGAAGCAAACAATCTGGATCATTCTCAGCTTGACTGGTTAGTGCCACATCAAGCGAATTTACGTATCATTTCGGCGGCTGCCAAGAAATTGGACATGACGATGGATAAAGTGGTTGTAACACTCGATCGTCATGGTAATACTTCAGCAGCATCTGTTCCGACGGCATTTGATGAAGCGGTACGTGATGGAAGGATTCAACGCGGCCAGCTTGTCTTAATTGAAGCATTTGGCGGTGGCTTTACCTGGGGCTCAGCGCTAGTACGTTTTTAATTTAACAGGAAAATAAACATGTCTGATTTTGCAATGGTGTTTCCCGGTCAAGGTTCTCAGTCACTTGGTATGTTGGCTGATTTAGCCACAGAATTTCCGCTGGTGGAACAGACTTTCGCAGAGGCTTCTGCGGTCTTGGGATACGATTTATGGGCATTAGTTCAGCAGGGGACAGCAGAAGAGCTGAATAAAACATGGAAAACCCAACCTGTATTGCTCGCAGCTTCAGTTGCTATCTGGCGTATATGGCAGGAAAAGGGAGGCAAGCAGCCTTCCATGATGGCTGGCCATAGCCTTGGCGAATACTCGGCGCTGGTTTGTGCTGGTGTGATTGAATTCCAGCAGGCGATTAAGCTCGTCGAATTACGCGGGAAATTGATGCAGGAAGCTGTACCAGAAGGGCAAGGGGCGATGTACGCTATTATCGGATTGGATAATGAATCCATTGCAAAGGCATGTAAAGAGTCTGCACAGGGTCAGGTTGTTTCACCTGTGAATTTTAATTCGCCTGGGCAAGTCGTTATTGCGGGTGAGAAAGAGGCTGTAGAGCGTGCCGGTGCTGCTTGTAAAGCGGCTGGCGCAAAACGTGCTCTGCCTTTGGCTGTCAGCGTCCCTTCACATTGTGCACTGATGAAGTCGGCAGCCGCTCAGTTAGCTGTTGCATTGCAATCAATTGTGTTTAATCAGCCACAGTTCCCTGTTGTTAATAATGTGGATGTCAAAGTAGAAGAATCTGCTGATGGGATTCGCGATGCACTGGTTCGTCAGTTGTATAATCCTGTACGCTGGACGGAGTCTGTTGAATATATAGCGGCACAAGGTACTGAACAACTGTTGGAAATGGGGCCAGGTAAGGTATTAACCGGTTTAACGAAACGGATTGTTGATACTTTAAATGCTGTAGCAGTAAATGATGTATCATCACTCACAGTTGCTCTGAATAAATGACTGAGGAAAACATGAGCTTTGATGGAAAAATTGCACTGGTCACTGGCGCTAGCCGTGGCATAGGTCGCTCGATTGCAGAATTATTGGTTGAACGTGGTGCTCGTGTTATCGGCACAGCAACCAGCGAGAATGGAGCCGAAGCAATTAGTGCCTACCTTGGTGATAAAGGCAAAGGTTTTGTATTGAATGTCACAGATTCAGAATCCGTAGAAAAAACACTCTCGAATATTCGTGCTGAATTTGGTGAAATAGACATTCTGGTAAATAATGCAGGCATCACTCGTGATAACTTGTTGATGCGTATGAAAGATGGAGAGTGGCAAGACATTATTGACACCAATCTTTCTTCGATTTTTCGTCTGTCAAAAGCAGTAATGCGCTCTATGATGAAAAAACGTTATGGACGTATTATTTCCATTGGATCTGTTGTTGGAACAATGGGAAATGCAGGGCAGGCGAATTACGCGGCAGCGAAAGCAGGAGTCATTGGTTTCAGTAAATCATTGGCTCGTGAAGTCGCTTCTCGTGGCATCACCGTCAACGTTGTTGCACCTGGTTTTATCGAAACGGATATGACTAGAGCGTTGACAGACGACCAACGAGTAGGCATTTTATCTGAAATTCCTGCTAGTCGTCTCGGTGATGCAAAGGAAATTGCCAGTGCTGTAGCGTTTCTTGCTTCTGACGAGGCCGCTTACATTACGGGTGAAACATTACATGTCAATGGTGGCATGTACATGATCTAAAAATGAGCGAACTCGCTGTTTCTGATGTATTTTTTATACAAAAAGACACAGTTTGTGGTTCGACCAGCCGGGATTTGGTTGCATCTTTTCCTGTATTTTATAAACTACGAAAACCATCGCGAAAGCGAGTTTTGATAGGAAATTTAATAGTATGAGCACTATCGACGAACGCGTTAAGAAAATCATCGTTGAACAACTGGGTGTTAAAGAGGAAGAAGTTGTAAATACAGCTTCATTTGTTGATGACTTGGGCGCTGATTCTCTTGACACAGTTGAACTGGTAATGGCTCTGGAAGAAGAGTTCGATATCGAGATCCCAGACGAAGAAGCTGAAAAAATCACTACAGTTCAGGCTGCTATTGACTACGTTGAAAACGCAGGTAAATAAGCACACACACCTAGGCGGTCGTTCGACCGCCTATGTTCTTCGTCCTAAATTTTTTCCCTCCCTGGAGGATAACCGTGTCTAAGCGTCGAGTAGTCGTGACCGGACTAGGCATGTTATCTCCTGTCGGCAATACAGTAGAGTCTTCTTGGAACGCTGTTTGTGCCGGACAGAGTGGTATCAGCCTTATCGAACATTTTGACACCGCTAACCATGCAACTAAGTTTGCTGGTGTGGTGAAAAATTTTAATCATGAAGATTTCAATATTTCGCGCAAAGATGCGCGAAAAATGGATCTGTTTATTCAGTATGGAATTGCTGCTGGTGTACAAGCTATCGAAGATGCAGGAATCGAAGTAACAGAAGCCAATGCTAGCCGCTTTGGTGCTGCTATTGGTTCTGGTATTGGTGGTTTGGGTCTTATTGAAGAAAACCACAGTACATTGCTTTCGGCGGGACCTCGCAAGGTCAGCCCATTCTTTGTACCTTCGACCATCATCAATATGGTTGCAGGCCATCTGAGCATCCTTTATGGTCTTCGTGGTCCTAGCATCTCCATTGCAACTGCTTGTACCTCTGGCGTGCACAATATCGGTCATGCAGCTCGTATTATTGCGTACAATGATGCTGATATTATGCTGGCAGGTGGTACTGAGAAAGCCAGTACTACATTTGGCGTTGCAGGGTTTGGTGCTGCTCGTGCATTATCGACCCGTAATGATGATCCTCAAGGTGCAAGCCGCCCTTGGGATAAAGATCGAGATGGGTTTGTGCTGGGTGATGGTGCCGGTGTACTGGTTCTTGAAGAATACGAACATGCCAAAAAACGTGGTGCAAAAATTTACGCTGAAATCGTTGGCTTTGGTATGAGCAGTGATGCTTATCATATGACATCACCACCTGAAGATGGAGCGGGTGCTGCGCTTGCAATGGAGAATGCCCTGAAAGATGCGGATATTTCCCCAGACCAAGTGGGCTACATTAATGCTCATGGGACTTCAACGCCAGTTGGTGATCTTGCAGAGGCTCGTGCGGTAGAATCTGTTTTTGGTGAAGGCACTAAAGTATTGGTGAGTTCAACCAAATCAATGACAGGTCATTTGCTGGGTGCTGCGGGAGCGATTGAATCAATTTTCACTATTCTTGCTTTACGTGAGCAGATTGTTCCTCCGACCATTAATTTGGAAAATCAGGATGAAAACTGCCGTTTGGATCTTGTTCCAGGCGAAGCACGTAAAGTTGAAGGGATGGAATACGCACTGTGTAATTCTTTCGGTTTCGGTGGGACTAATGGGTCACTGATTTTCCGTAAGATATAAAAACGTCCTCTTTTTATGAAGAGCCTCAACATTTGTTGAGGCTTTTTTATTCCTGATTTTATGATTTTTTTGAATAGGCATTTTTGCACTGCCACGGTTCATATAATATGATAACGCTCCTTAATGTCTGAGGTTATCACGCCTTCTTATCGAAAATTAGAAAATGAAATGATGTATTGGATTAATGGCAAACCGTGTAATCAATTACCTGTTAATGATCGTGCGGTACAATTTGGTGATGGCTGTTTTACAACAATAAGAGTTGAGCAAGGTCAGGCAGCTTTGCTACCTTTGCACATAAAACGGTTACAAAAAGGCGTTGAAAAACTGTTTATGCCAGCACTGGATTGGTTGCAACTTGAGGATCACATTAAGCAGGTGGCTACCGGTTGTGAATCAGGTGTCCTGAAAATTATTCTCTCCAGAGGAGTTGGTGGTCGTGGTTATGGTATTAGTGATGCTATCGAGACAAATCAGGTTCTCTCGTTGAGTTCATATCCAGAACAGTATGCTATCCAGCGTAAAAATGGTGTTTCACTCGTTCTTAGCCCAATTATGATGGGTATCAATCCCCATTTGGCAGGTATTAAACACTTGAACCGCTTGGAACAGGTTCTGATAAAAAGATTCATTGAGCAGGCAAGGTCTGATGAAGCACTGGTTCTTGATAGTGATGGGTTATTGGTTGAGTGTTGTACTGCTAATATTTTCTGGCGGAAAGGTAAAAACGTTTATACGCCTGATTTGAATCAATGTGGTGTAGAAGGGGTGATGCGGCAGAAGATTATGCAATTATTGGCAGAAAGTGATTATAACCTGTCATGTGTCATGCGTTATCCTGAGGTATTGGCTCATGCTGATGAGGTGATTATCTGCAATTCCTTGATGCCTGTTATCGCAGTAAACCAAATTCAGGCGCACAAAAATCAGCCTGCATGGAAATATCAATCAAGAGAATTGCATGAGTATTTATTGCCTGGATGTTTAAGGCTGTAGTTATTCAATACTCATCATTGAAGGATCGGTCAAAAGTGATTACCCATGAAACTTAAAAAGCGTATTTTCATTTTACCCAGCTTGATTATTATTGTAGCAATCATGTTTTTTTCTTTTGTGAAAAAAATAGAAAGCTTTGCTAATCAGAAAATTAATCTTAATCAAGAAATGATATTTACTGTACCGGCAGGAACAGGGCGTGCCGGGCTGGGAATATTGTTGGTTCAGCATAACTTAATCAAAGATCACCAATTGTTGCCGTGGCTATTCCGATTAAAACCAGAATTGGCGAAATTTAAGGCTGGCACTTACCGTTTGCAACAAGGCATGTCATTGAGAGCAATCTTGCAACTATTTTCCAGCGGTAAAGAAGTGCAATTTTCTATCCGTTTCGTTGAAGGAAGTCGATTGTCTGACTGGGAGAAAATATTACAGAATGCGCCATACTTAAAACATGAAGCAGAGGGCAAATCACCAAAGGAATTGACTGACGCTTTAGACATGAAAGCGGAAGAACCACTGGAAGGTTGGCTCTATCCCGATACTTACCTGTATACCGCAGGAACCAGTGATGTTGAATTGCTAAAACGTGCTCATCAAAACATGAACAGGGCACTAGAGCAAGAGTGGAAAAATCGCGAAAAAAATCTGCCATATAAGAATGCTTATGAAATGTTGATCATGGCATCCATCATTGAAAAAGAGACAGCAATAGACTCTGAACGTACAAAAGTTGCTTCGGTATTTATTAATCGGCTGCGGTTAAAGATGAGATTACAAACTGATCCGACAGTAATATATGGGTTGGGGGATAAGTATATGGGTTCTATTTTCCGTAGTAACCTGACTGCTTTTACGCCATATAATACTTATATGATTGAAGGATTACCACCGACGCCTATTGCTATGCCAAGCCTGGCTTCGATTAAAGCTGCGGCACACCCTGCTGTGACAGGGTACTTATACTTTGTTGCAAATGGTAATGGCGGTCATACATTTACGGTGAATCTGGCAGAACATAATAGGGCGGTAAATCTTTATCGTCAGAGATTAAAGCAGGATAAATGAACAGCAAATTTATTGTTATTGAAGGGCTTGAGGGGGCAGGGAAAACGACTGCAATCCGAACAGTGGTTGAAACATTGAAGCAGTATGGCATTTCTGATCTGATTTTTACCCGTGAACCGGGTGGAACTCCGTTGGCAGAAAAATTACGTCAACTTATCAAACAGGGTGTTGAAGGTGAATCACTGACGAATAAGGCAGAAGTATTGATGCTATATGCAGCCAGAGTCCAATTGGTAGAAAATGTTATCAAGCCAGCACTGGAAAAAGGAACTTGGGTGGTTGGAGATCGTCATGATCTTTCCTCTCAGGCATATCAGGGCGGTGGCCGTGGCATTGATCAGAAACTGATGACATCATTACGCGAATCGGCACTCGGCGATTTCTACCCGGATTTGACTATTTATCTCGATTTGCCACCAGAGGTTGGTTTACAGCGCGCTCGTGAACGGGGTGAATTGGATCGCATTGAAAAAGAATCCTTGGATTTTTTCCACCGTACCCGTGAAAGATATCTCGAGCTTGTGGCACAAGATGACACCATCAAAAAAATAGATGCGACACAACCGCTGGAAAAAGTGCAGGGTGCTATTCGTCAGACCTTATTACAGTGGTTGAAACAACAGGACGTGCAGGCATGAACTGGTATCCGTGGCTTAACCATGCATATCGCCTGTTGATTGAATCCCATCAACAGGAGCGTGGACACCATGCCCTTTTGCTTCATGCTCATGAAGGAACGGGTGCAGGTGCGTTATTGTATGGATTGAGCCGCTGGTTGATGTGTCAGGACAAACAAGGAATGAAAAGTTGTGGCAAGTGTCACGGTTGTCATCTGATGCTGGCAGAAACGCATTCTGACTGGCATGCTCTTGCCCCTGAAAAGGGAAAAAGTACTATTGGAGTTGATGCTGTGCGTCAGCTCAACGAAAGGCTTTACGAATATTCTCAACAAGGTGGAGCTAAAATTGTCTGGCTACCTTCTGCCGAGTCTCTGACCGATGCTGCTTCCAACGCTTTGCTGAAAACATTGGAAGAACCCCCTCAAAATACCTATTTCCTGTTGCAGTGCCAGCGTCCAGCTCGCTTGCTGGCAACGCTGCGCAGTCGCTGTTTTTACTATTTTCTACCTGTGCCTGAACAGCGTGTAGGGCTTTACTGGCTGCAACATCAACTCCCTGCAATATCATCTCTGGATGCGCAGACGGCGTTAAAACTTTCACAAGGTGCGCCTCTTGCTGCTGAACAGTTGCTTCAGACTGAAAAATGGCAGCAGAGAAATGTGTTTTGTCAGGCAATTGAACAGGCATTGCATAACTGTGATACCCTGTCACTTTTACCCTTATTGAATCGTGATGATGCACAGCAATCTTTGTATTGGCTGGTTAGCCTGTTATCCGATGCGGTGAAATGGCAGCAGCAGGCGCAGGATTACTGCGTCAACCAAGATCAGCAGGCTTTGATCCATCATCTGGCTTCCACTCAAAGTGTGGGAAAATTATTAAGTACAGTTGATGATTGGGTACATTGTCGTCATCAATTACTCTCTGTGGTGGGCGTCAATCGGGAATTATTGTTGACAGGACAATTACTCAATTGGGAAAAGCAGCTTTGTTCCACACGGAAACTCATTTAGATACGAGCATATTATGTTTTTAGTTGATTCACACTGTCATCTCGATTGCCTTGATTATGAAACTCTACACAAGAGTGTGGATGATGTTGTGGCTAAGGCAGCAGAACGGGATGTAAAGTATATGTTGGCGGTGGCGACTACGCTGCCGGGATTCCAGCAAATGAAGAATTTGATTGGTAAACGTGAAAATATCGCGTATTCCTGCGGTATTCATCCACTGAATCTGGATGAAGGCTACGATTTTGATGAACTTGCCCGGCTTGCAGCGGACGATGATGTCGTCGCAATGGGAGAAACCGGTCTGGATTATTATTATCAAAAAGACAATGCAGAGTTACAGCGAACTTCCTTTCGTGAACATATCCGCATTGGACGTAAGTTAAATAAGCCTGTCATTGTTCATACCCGCGATGCAAAGGATGATACCCTTTTGGTTTTGCGAGAAGAAAAAGTACAGGAATGTGGCGGTGTGCTGCACTGTTTTACGGAAGATAAAGACACGGCGAGAGCTTTGCTGGATCTGGGTTTTTATATTTCTTTCTCTGGTATCGTGACATTTCGCAATGCAGAACAGATCCGTGAAGCGGCAAGGTTTGTCCCACTCGATCGGGTTTTGGTAGAAACTGACTCACCTTATCTGGCACCTATACCTCATAGAGGCAAGCAGAATCAGCCTGCCTATGTACGTGATATTGCTGAATATATGGCAGTATTGAAAGGGGTGACTCTTGATGAATTGGCCGCAGTGACAACCAGAAATTTTTGTAACCTGTTTCATATCAACATCCCAGAAAATTAAGTTATCTAGATAACCTTTTATGTTTTAGTTTAGTATTTAGACTTAATCATGAGTCATCTTTAATGGCAAAAAAGGAGAGGTGAGATGGCAGAAGAAACTATTTTTAGCAAAATCATTCGTCGTGAAATTCCTTCTGATATTGTTTATCAGGATGATCTGGTGACAGCATTCCGTGACATTACGCCACAAGCGCCCACCCATATTCTGATTGTGCCAAACGTACTGATCCCAACGGTTAACGATGTCACTTCAGAGCATGAACTTGCATTGGGGCGTCTGTTCACAGTGGCAGCGAAAATTGCAGAACAAGAAGGCATCGCAGAAGATGGTTATCGCCTCATCATGAACTGTAATCGCCATTCCGGGCAGGAAGTTTTCCATATCCATATGCATATGGTGGGTGGACGTCCATTGGGGCCACTGTTGGTAAAGTAATGTGATTCACCATTATTGGTACACGATAGCGCTGTAACCGGAGTAGATTAATGAAAAGAATTCTCTTTGTTATATTATCAGCGATGTTTCTGGCGAGTTGTAACTTACCAATACAGCCGCCTGCTCCGGTTACACCTGTGAAGCCAGAGAAAAAAACGGAACCACAAGTACAGCCATCGGATAAAGTTCCTCAGCCACCCAAGATTCAGTCGATTAATTGGAATGGCACTGTTCAACCGTTGGTTGCGCAGATGGTTAAGGCCAATGGTGTGGAAACGGGAAAAGTATTACTTGTCGATACTGTTAAAAACAACACTAATGGTTCGCTGCGAGCCCTGCAAGTGACTGATATCATTACTGATGCTGTAAGTCGTAAACAGCTTTTTCAGATTGTACCGAAAAAACAAGTGCGTAGCGCTCAACAGGCATTGGGATTGTCATCGGAAGATAGCTTGGGATTGCGCAGTAAATCTATTGGCTTGGCACGTTATTTGAGCGCTGATTATGTGCTCTATTCCGTGGTTTCGGGTAGTAACAATCAACGTAGTATAGAAATGCAGCTGATGCTGGTTAAAACGGGTGAAATACTTTGGTCAGGTAGCGGTGACGTTAACTAGCGATAACAGCTTGCTGAGAATGCTATGTCAGCAATGGCCTGGCATTCCAGTAAAAAATTGGGAAATCAGGCAATTAAATGGGCTGACACAGGGAAGTTTCTCTATTACAGATGGTGTGCGCCAGATGGTTGGGCGCATACAAACACAGAATAGTGAAACACTGGGTGTGGATCGTCAGCGGGAAAATCAGGTTTTACGCAGGTTATCTTCCACTGGCATCGCTCCTAAAGTAATAGCCATGAACGGTGATTGGCTATTGCTGGAATGGTTTTCGGGAACAACAATAACTCACGAAACGTTGAACTTACCATTATTGCAGCAGTTACTGGCACAGATACTTGCCACTCTTCATAACCATCACCGATTGGGTTATCCCCTCCAACTCAAAAAGCAAATTGCATCTCAGTGGCAGCAGATTGACCAAAGCCGCTTATCTCCTCGCTGGCTGCGTTTGCAGAAATTTTTTATGGCAGCCAGAACGCCAACAACCCTGAAAATAGCACCTGCTCACATGGATATTCACCCCGATAATCTACTTATGACTGTAGAGGGATTAAAATTGATTGATTGGGAATATGCCGCTGATGTCGATATTGGTTTTTCATTGGCTGTGTTGTTTAAAGGCAATCAGTGGGATGAGATACAGCAACAGATTTTTTTAGATTATTATTGTAATTACGCATCAGGATACGCGGATATCATATTATTGCAGCAGAGAATTAAACAGTGGGGACCGTGGGTCAGATATATGATGCTGATGTGGTATGAAGTACGTTGGCAGCAGACGAAAGATCCACAATTTTTAGCATTAGCGAACCCTCTGCGCCAGGGGTTTAAATTAGAGCATTAAACTGGCGTTTTAACACGCTGGATAGTATCAATCGCCATTAGTGACAATGAGTTATAGATGGTAACCAATGATATAGAGGTGAGGAGTGTTATGGGGCCAGTAATGTTAGATGTTGTTGGTTATGAATTGGATAATGAAGAACGCGAAATTCTGCAACATCCATTAGTGGGCGGTTTAATCCTGTTTACCCGCAACTTCCAGGATACGCAACAATTGCGTGAATTAATTCGCCAAATCCGCGCTGCGTCCTACCACCGTTTGGTGATTGCGGTCGATCAGGAAGGGGGACGTGTTCAGCGTTTTCATGAAGGCTTTACTCGTTTACCTGCCGCACAGTCTTTTGCCTGCTTGAATGACTCGCTTATGGGAACGCATTTGGCGCAAGAATCGGGTTGGCTAATGGCATCAGAAATGATTGCAATGGACATTGATATCAGTTTTGCTCCTGTACTGGATTTAGGACACCAGTGCACTGCGATTGGTGAGCGCTCATTTCACGGAGAGCTTGAACTCGCGGTGATGATGGCAGAAAAATTTATCAAGGGCATGCATTCCGCAGGGATGAAATCGACAGGTAAGCACTTTCCGGGGCATGGAGCAGTTGTAGCAGATTCTCACAAAGAAACGCCAAGGGATAATCGCTCGATGGATGCCATTAGTTGTCATGATATGCATATTTTTCGCGATTTTATCCAGCGTAACCTGCTTGATGCAATTATGCCTGCTCATGTGGTTTATTCTCAAGTAGATGATCGCCCGGCCAGTGGTTCACCTTATTGGTTGAAATCTATTTTGCGTCAGCAACTGGGATTTGAAGGTGTTATTTTTTCTGATGATCTGTCGATGGAAGGTGCGGCTATCATGGGCAGCTATGCCGAGCGAGGAAAAGCCTCATTGGAAGCGGGTTGTGACATGATTCTGGTGTGCAACAATCGGCAGGGGGCAATCAGCGTGCTGGATAATTTGCCGATGATCAGATCTGATAGGGTAGCACGGTTATATCATCAGGGCAGTCAATACAGTCTGGAAGAGTTGAAGAAATCAGAACGCTGGCAACAGGCAAATAAAGAATTGAATGGCTTGTGTGAACAGTGGTTAAATTATATTTAATCATTGTTTTATATATTGATTTTAATAAAATTGGGAATGGAGTTGCTAGTTGGCAATTCTATCCCTTTTTTGTATTTCTTCTCGATTCTTCCTTTTTGTATTTCCAGATGAAACCTTGTTTTATCAAATCAAACTTTATATTTACACAGCATTAACATTGTAAATTTTTATTGTTCATAAATAGGATATACATCCAGTTAACTGAAAGTAAGCACGAAAATTTTGTGACTGGCGTCTAATTAATCAAAAGAATTTGATCGTGACTATTTTTGGTATGACCAACTAACCAGCCATGATATTCTGGAGATATTTACAATATGAAACTTGTCAAATCTGATGTTATTTAAGAACGTTATTAAAAGAAACGGCTTTAGCGCCTTACATAACATTAGTTGTATTTTCAGTGGGGTAGTCATGACAACGCCAAAGACAAGAATTGTCATTATTGGTGGGGGCGCTGGTGGTTTAGAGCTGGCAACGCGTTTAGGGCACAAATTGGGGCGTAAGCAAAAAGCCGAAATTACTTTGGTGGATCGCAACAACAGCCATTTATGGAAACCATTATTACATGAAGTAGCAACGGGCTCTCTTGACGATGGCGTCGATGCATTGAGCTATTTAGCTCATGCCAGTAACCATCATTTTCACTTCCAGTTAGGCACGCTCACGAATATCGATCGTGATGGAAAGAAAATCACTCTGGCGGAAATCCGTGATGAAAGCAATGATTTGCTGGTAGCGGAGCGAGAGCTGACTTACGATATTCTTGTTATGGCATTGGGTAGCCAGTCGAATGATTTCGGTACGGCAGGTGTAAGGGAAAACTGCATTTTCCTCGATAATCCACAGCAGGCACATCGTTTCCACAATGAAATGCTGAATTTGTTTCTGAAATATTCTGCCAACCAATGCACGGAAGAAAAAGTCAACATCGCGATTGTTGGCGGTGGTGCAACTGGCGTAGAACTTTCGGCAGAACTGTACAATGCTGTTAAGCAGTTTAATAGCTATGGTTTTGAAAGTTTGAATTCAGACGCGCTGAATGTCACTCTGGTTGAAGCGGGTGAGCGTATTCTTCCTGCATTGCCTCCACGGATTTCCAGTGCGGCACATCAGGAATTGACCAAACTCGGTGTCAAGGTGTTGACCAAGACTATGGTGACCAGCGCAGATGAGCATGGCCTGAATACCAAAGACGGAGAGCTGATCAAGGCTTCCCTGATGGTATGGGCAGCAGGAATTAAAGCGCCTGACTTTATGAAAGACATTGGTGGGCTGGAAACAAACCGCATTAACCAGTTGGTTGTGAAGCCAACGTTGCAGACGACGTTGGATGCTTATGTTTTCGCCATTGGTGATTGTGCATCATGCCCGAAAAAAGAGGGTGGATTTGTTCCTCCTCGTGCTCAGTCTGCTCACCAAATGGCGAGTCGTTGCTATGATAATATTCTGGCTTTATTGAATGAAAAGCCATTGAAAGAATATGTTTATAAAGATCATGGTTCATTGGTTTCATTATCTAAGTTCAGTACAGTTGGTAGCCTGATGGGCAACTTGATGCGCGGGTCAATGATGGTAGAAGGCCGTATTGCACGTGTGGTTTATATCTCGTTGTATCGTATGCATCAGGTAGCACTGCATGGATATATAAAAACAGGTTTGATGATGCTGGTTGGTGGAATCAATCGTGTTATTCGTCCGCGGTTGAAATTGCACTAATTTACTGAAAAATGGCTCATCTGAATTTAATTAACACAGATGAGCCATTTATTTACCTGTTATATTTATTATTACACCTATCATAATTATTCTTATCTAATTTAATTCTGAATTATTTATTATAATCAACAAGCGTATTTTATTAAAAGAGCATAAATTTAATGATTTTATTATATTAAATTAATGAAATAGGATTTTTCTTAAATAATAAATTGAACGCATTTTTAGTTCTCCTAAATATTAAGAGGGCATGCTTCAATGAAAATGTGTATAAAATTATTAATATATCAAGGTGCTATGTGGGTAATTTAAAGATAAGACAGTATGGAATAGGCTCTATAATTGCTATTGCTGCCATTGGCACTGCCGCAACACTTTATTTTGAATCCCCACAACCCAAAGTTGCGCAAGTATTATCTTCAGAGCCTATCAGAATAACGGTTCCTGCTCCTCATCACTATTGCCATGAGGCAGTATTCGTCATTCCTATTAGATCAGAAGATATAACAGGAGGGGTCTTTACGGGATATGAATACCGTATATTGACTCTTTTTGACAATTTAAAAGCAAGCAGAGAATATCTTGCATTCAACCATTCAGCATTAAAAAACTGTCTGATGGTTTATGTGAGGGAGCACCGCACCGTTGGGTATGATGTTGTTTATACTATTGGGGATAACCCTGGAAAAGTGCGAGTGACGTACAAACCGGAGCAAACCATTCCGTTAAATGAAAAAGGGCAATTAATTCTCCAGCCATATTTGTAGCTATACTTTTTTCAGAAGATGATTGCACTATTTCGCTTGGAACTGTATCGGCGAAACAGTGCAATCGTTGTGTTATATCTGATGCTGAACGAAGGCTTCTAATAATTGCTGGATGAAAGACAAACGTGTAGATCTCTCGGTTAAATCAGTAATAAATTTCAGTTTCGAGGGGCCATCCAGCCGATAAATGTTAGGCTGTGTCTGCAATAAACCGATCAGATAATTTGGGTCGACTTTATTGTTATCACTAAACTCGATAAAGCCACCTTTCTCATGCGCTTCAATGCGCTTGATACCCAAACTCTGCGCGGTCAGACGAATTGAGGCAGATTGCAATAACTGGCGACCCGGATCAGGCAGTAAACCAAATCGGTCAATCAATTCAACTTTCAGTTCAGCTAGTTCAGCATCATTGTGGGCGCTGGCAATGCGCTTATAGAAAGACAGGCGCATATTCACGTCAGGGATATAATCATCAGGCAAAAATACCGGCATACGCAGTTCAATCTCGGTCTGGCTGCTGGTGAGATCTTCAAGTGATGGTTCACGTCCGTTTTTCAGTGCATCAATGGCACTTTCCAGCAGTTCCATGTAGAGTGTAAAACCGACGCTGGCCATCTGACCACTTTGGTCTTCACCTAACAATTCACCAGCCCCCCTGATCTCCAGATCATGAGTGGCGAGTGCAAACCCTGCGCCTAAGTCCTCAAGGGATGCAATGGCCTCCAGGCGCTTTTGGGCGTCGGTAGTCATGGCTTTTGGATTTGGAGTCAGCAGATAAGCATATGCCTGATGATGGGAACGCCCGACACGCCCGCGTAACTGGTGTAACTGAGCCAATCCAAAGTGATCAGCGCGTTCAATGATAATCGTATTGGCACTGGGGATATCAATTCCGGTTTCAATAATGGTGGTACATACCAGTACATTAAAACGTTGGTGATGGAAATCTGCCATGACCCGTTCCAGATCACGTTCACGCATCTGTCCATGGCCGACGACGATTCTGGCTTCAGGAACTAATTCTTCCAGCCGATTTTTGGCCTTCTCAATATTTTCGACATCATTATAGAGGTAATAAACCTGACCACCACGCAAAATCTCCCGCAGGATGGATTCACGAACGACTAAACTGTCATACTCACGTACAAAGGTTTTGACCGCCAGACGCCGGGCAGGTGGCGTGGCGATGATCGACAGATCACGCATACCACTCATTGCCATATTAAGCGTGCGGGGAATGGGCGTCGCGGTTAGAGTCAGGACGTCGACATCAGCACGAATGGCTTTGATACGTTCTTTGTGGCGAACCCCAAAACGGTGTTCTTCATCGACAATCAATAAACCAATATCTTTCCAGCACAGATCATTTTGTAGAAGTTTATGGGTACCGATGATGATATCGACTTTGCCTTCAGCGGCCATATCAATAACCTGCTGTTGTTCTTTTGCACTGCGAAAGCGTGACAGTACTTCAAGATGCACAGGCCAGTTTGCAAAGCGATCCCGGAAATTATCATAATGCTGCTGTGCCAACAGGGTTGTCGGCACGAGAACGGCTACCTGTTTGTTATTAGTGATGGCCATAAAAGCGGCGCGCATCGCGACTTCGGTTTTCCCAAATCCAACATCACCACACACTAACCGATCCATGGCAACGGGTTGGCACATATCATCCAGTACCGCATTGATCGCTTGTTCTTGATCCGGTGTCGTATCAAACGGAAAACTTTGACAAAACAGTTGGTATTGCTCGGGATCCTGTGTGCAGGCAAAGCCCGGTTTAATGGCACGCTGCGCATACACATCCAGTAACTCAGCTGCGACATCACGTACTTTTTCAGCCGCTTTTTGACGGGCTTTATTCCATGCCTCTCCACCTAATTTGTGCAGTGGTGCGCTATCTTCAGCACCGCCAGCATAACGACTGATGAGATGCAGAGAGGAGACTGGCACATACAGTTTGTCTTCTCCGGCATAGGTCAGGATCAGATACTCTGCCTGAATGCCACCCGCCTCCAGCATCATCAACCCCTGATAACGGCCAACACCATGTTCAAGGTGAACAACGGGCTGACCGCGACGCAGTTCAGCAAGGTTGCGGATCAAAATATCAGTATTGATGGTACGTCGGCTATCTTGCCGGCGCCGGCTTACGCGCTCACCGAGCATGTCACTTTCGCAGATAAGTGCGAGTTTATTATCTTCATCAATGAAACCATGCTCTGCCGCTCCTACCATTAAGAAGCAGCCAGATTTATTGGCATCTATTAACTGTTTTATTTTTATCGGGCTAATTTTTATACGTGACAACAGCCCTTGTACGGTTTCCCGGCGCCCCTCACTTTCTACCGAGAAAATGATCCTGCCATTGAACTGTTCGATAAAACGGCGCACCTTATCCAAAGGTGTTTTGTGCTGTGCAGTAACCGATAAATCAGGGAGAGCCTGATAAGCAAGGTTGGTGTTTCCTGCCTTTTGAGGGAGTGCTTCATTTTTAACCTGAATGCGGGGCCAATTTTTTAATTCAGCGAATAATTTATCGACAGGTAGCCAAATCTGCTCAGGAGATAGTAATGGCCGCATTGGATCAATTTTTCGGCTTTCAAAGCGTTGTGCTGTATCCTGCCAAAAACGCTCTGCTGCACTGACTAAATCCTGTGTAATGAGCAGGGTATTTTCGGGTAGATAATTAAAAATCGCAGGCAGGGGCTGTTCAAAGAACAGGGGTTGCCAGTACTCAATGCCAGCCGGCAGCATTTTCTTGCTGACCTGCTGGTAGATATGCTCAGCATCGCGGCGAACTTCAAACTGCTCACGCCATTGGCTGCGGAATAATTCAATCGCCTCTTGATCAGTCGGGAATTCATGAGCTGGCAATAAATTGATTGTTTCCACTTCAACCAGTGTTCGCTGGCTATCTATATCGAAAGTACGCAGGCTATCGATTTCATCATCAAAAAAATCAATACGGTAAGGATGTTCACTTCCCATCGGGAACATATCAAACAAGGCGCCGCGTGTAGCAAATTCACCGTGTTCAAGTACTTGCTCAACACTACGATAACCGGACTGTTCCAGTTCTGTCCGCAGTTTATCCCGTGAAAGGCGCTGACCTTTGAACATAACCAAGGCATGTCTCTTGAGATATTCATGTGGACAAACACGCTGCATCAACGTATTGACGGGTAGGATCAGTGCACCTTTCGTCATGAACGGTAAGTGATAAAGCGTGGATAAGCGATTTGAGATGATTTCTTGATGGGGTGAAAAACTATCGTAAGGTAATGTTTCCCAATCTGACAGCATATTTATTGGTGCGTGGGTGAATTGCAGAATTTCATCACGCAATCGCAAAGCATTCTGCATATCTTGTGTCACCAGTAGCACTGGACCTGAGTGACGTTCAATAATTTCGGCACATTCGACTGCACAGGCGGCACCAGTCAAATGACCCAACTGGCGGATATCACCGCGACGTTCAGGAAGTTGATAACGGTATTTTGCGGACATAAGCGTTTGATGTGTTCTCTAAGGTTTAGTCCATTCCCAACACATTTTTGACCAAGTAGCCTTGCAACAAATACGCTGGCAGGTTGAGAGAAAGTAAAAAAACACAGAACCGGGGTATGAGTGGTTCCATACAGTACTGCTGCCCTTTATTATCACTGAACACTTTGCTTTGGCAACAGGAGAGTAATAGATTTCATGTTTATTGATTTTGGCAACAATATCTGGGCAGTACTTCCAGAGGAGTGCAAGTCAGATTGGATGACATCAGAAACTCTTGTTAATATTAGATTATGGCGATTTCAAGGCTACGCATCGGTGTAGCCTTTTTCTGTATCAAGCCAAAATTTTCGAGGGTTGAGTATAATAGCTGCTTTTTTTATTTTTCACTTGAAATTGACGATAATCAAATCTGAGCGAAACGATGATACTATGTGATAAGTAAGGCTGATGGGATAGATATTGGTTTTGTACATATTGGCATACATAACTAGAGATAAAATATGACATTTTTTCTTAACTCATTGTTTTTAAAAACATCATTTTGATACGGCGGATTTCATGTTTCAATCTGTCTCATTATTTATAGGATTGCGCTATATGCGCGGACGAGCGGTCGATAAATTCGGCCGTTTTGTCTCTTGGTTATCGGCCATTGGTATTACGCTGGGTGTGGCTGCACTTATTACTGTGTTGTCAGTCATGAATGGTTTTGAACGTTCATTGGAAAGCAGTATTTTGGGTTTTATGCCGCAGGCAATCATCACATCAGAAAAAGGCTCTATCAATCCTGATGAGCATCCGATGAATCAGCTTTCGGGTCTAAAAGGAGTTAACCGTATTACTCCGATTGTACAAAGCGATGTGGTGCTACAAAGTGCCCGTAATGTTGGTGTGGGAGTCATGTTGGGTATCACTCCTGATGAATATACGCCACTGGCGGCGCATGTTGCTGATACCGATCGTACTCAGTTACAACCCGGACGTTATTTCGTCATTTTGGGGGAGAAGTTGGCTATAAAGCTGGGTGTTAAACGAGGTGATCAGATCCGCGTTATCGTACCAAGTGCCAGCCAGCTTACGCCGATGGGTAGAATTCCCAGCCAGCGGTTATTCACGGTGATTGGAACATTTTTTGCCAATAGTGAAGTCGATGACACGGAAATGCTGGTCAATCAACAAGATGCGGTGCGCTTATTCCGTTATCCCATGGATAATATCACTGGTTGGCGTCTGTATCTCAATCAACCGCTGACGGTGGATGTATTAAGCCAGCAAACTTTACCGGAAGGATTAGTGTGGAAAGATTGGCGTGAACGCAAGGGCGAATTTTTTCAGGCGGTTCGGATGGAAAAAAATATGATGGGGTTATTGTTGAGCCTGATCATCGCAGTCGCTGCTTTTAACATCATCACTTCCCTCTCTTTATTGGTGATGGAAAAACAGGGTGAAATTGCCATCTTGCAGACGCAGGGACTAACCCGCCGTCAGGTAATGGCGATCTTCATGATCCAAGGGGGGAGTGCTGGCATCATTGGTGCTTTGTTGGGAACGGGGCTGGGTGTTCTGCTTTCCAGTCAGTTAAACAGTTTAATGCCTCTTGTTGGCCTGTTGACTGAAGGTATCCAATTACCTGTTGCGATTGATATTACCCAAGTGGTGCTTATTGCCACCAGTGCCATGTTGATCTCCCTATTATCGACTCTATATCCTTCCTGGCGCGCGGCTGCCATTCAACCTGCTGAGGCTTTACGTTATGAGTAATCAACCCTTATTGCTGTGTCATCATCTGTGCAAAAAATATCAGGAAGGGCAGGTTTCCACAGAAGTGTTAAAGAATGTCACTTTTTCCATACGGCAGAGAGAAATGATGGCAATTGTCGGCAGTTCGGGATCGGGTAAAAGTACACTTCTGCATTTGCTTGGCGGACTGGATTCGCCTACGTCCGGAGAAGTTCTTTTTAAAGGGCGATCATTGAATGAAATGTCTGCCTCTGTACGAGCCGAGTTACGCAACAGTGAAATCGGTTTTATTTACCAGTTCCATCATCTGTTGCCTGATTTCAGTGCGTTGGAAAATGTTGCTATGCCGTTATTGATTGGCAGTAAAAAGCGCAAGGCTTCACAAAAAGCGCTGGAAATGCTGGCGGCGGTTGGATTGGAAAAGCGGGCACACCATCGGCCTGCTGAACTGTCCGGCGGTGAGCGCCAGCGTGTCGCTATTGCCCGTGCATTGGTGAATGAACCATCACTGGTGCTGGCGGATGAACCAACAGGCAACCTCGACCAGCGTAATGCGGACAGCATCTTTGAAATTTTGCAGGAATTGAATCAACGCCAAGGGACTGCGTTTCTGGTGGTGACTCATGATCTGAAACTTGCTGGCCGATTGGCTCGTCAGGTCGAAATGCGCGATGGGTTTTTACAGGATGAGCTCGTTCTGGTGGGAGAGAGGTAATGGCGAATTTGCCTCTTGCATTATTTACCGCATTACGGTTTAGCCGAGGACGTCGTCGTGCAGGAATGGTTTCTCTGGTTTCTGTCATTTCGACATTAGGCATTATGCTTGGTGTTGCAGTGCTGATTATCGGCTTGAGTGCCATGAACGGTTTTGAACGAGAACTGAAAAACCGGGTGCTTTCTGTTGTACCACATGGGCAGATCTACACGGTAGAGCAGCCTTTTCAGCATTGGGAACAGGCACTTGAGCGAGTAAAACAGACAGTGGGTATTGTTGGTGCTTCCCCTTATATTGAATTTACCGGATTGATGGAGAAAGGCGAAAAACTCCACGCTGTACAGATACAAGGTGTTGAGCCGACCACCGAAGCTGATGTCAGTGCTTTGCCTCAATTTGTCGGTGATGATGCATGGAAAGCGTTTCATGCTGGCAAACATCAGGTGATCTTAGGGCAGGGTGTGGCGCATTCGCTGCATGTGAAACAAGGTGACTGGCTGACGGTCATGATCCCCAATAGTGATCCGAGTTTGAAACTTTTGCAGCCGAAACGCATTCGCCTACAGGTTGCTGGAATTTTCCAGTTAAGTGGCATGCTGGATCATCGTCTGGCTTTGGTTCCTTTATCTGATGCGCAACAATATCTGGATTATGGTCATGCTATTACGGGAATTGCCATCAAAGCTGATAATGTTTTTGCCGCAGAACAGCGGGTTTTGGATGCTGGCAAATCGACAGAAAAGTATGTCTATATCAGTACATGGATAAAGGACTACGGATATATGTACAACGATATCCAGATGGTGCGCGGCATCATGTACCTAGCAATGGTTCTGGTTATTGGAGTGGCTTGCTTTAATATTGTTTCAACACTGATTATGGCTGTGAAAGACAAAAGCAGTGATATTGCTATCTTGCGTACTCTGGGGGCTAAAGATGGTCATATCAGAGCGATTTTTTTATGGTATGGATTACTGACTGGCATGGTCGGCAGTGTTATTGGCACGATAGCTGGCATCTTCACATCGCTGAATCTGACGACTATTATCAAAGGGCTGGAAAAGCTGCTCGGTCATCAATTCCTTTCTGGTGATATCTATTTTATTGATTTTCTGCCGTCAGAATTACATGCTATGGATATTTTCTATGTCCTGTTAACGGCATTGATATTGAGTCTGTTGGCCAGTTGGTATCCGGCTCGTCGGGCCAGTAAACTTGATCCAGCACGGATTTTGAGCGGTCAATAATATGCCAAAGTATCAACAATCCTCTAAGCGCGCTATCGTGTCGGTTTAATCGATAGTGATTTAACGGGTAGGGTCCTAATCAGCAGAATAGACAATCTGAGCATGTTTTAAACAGAACAGAGCCGGGTGAAGGGAAGATTAGGGCAATGCTAAGGAAATAGTTTTATGCGTGTTCGTCATCGGTTTGGTAAGTTTTGCAAGGTTAAACGATTGCGGTGTCAGCGATTAAATAGAAAAAATTTTTACAGGGACATTCGATTGGCAAATAAAATAAAAAGGCCTCGTGTGGTCGTGCTGACGGGGGCGGGTATTTCCGCTGAGTCAGGCATTCGAACATTTCGCTCTTCTGATGGCCTGTGGGAAGAACATCGTGTTGAAGATGTTGCTACGCCAGAAGGTTTCCAACGTGATGCTGAATTAGTTCAGGCATTTTACAATGCGCGTCGAAAACAGCTCCAGCAGCCGGAAATTCAGCCTAATGCCGCGCACTATGCCTTGGTAGAGCTAGAACAGCAACTGGGTGATAATTTTCTGCTCGTGACACAAAATATCGATAACTTGCATGAACGAGCAGGAAGCCGTCGTGTTTTGCATATGCACGGTGAATTGTTGAAAGCTCGCTGTTGCCAGTCTGGTCAGATGATTGAATGGAAGACAGAATTGACAACCGAAGACCGCTGCCATTGTTGCCAGTTTCCATCTCCACTACGTCCCCATGTCGTATGGTTTGGTGAAATGCCATTGGGGATGGAGCAGATTTATTCTGCTTTAGCGGATGCTGATCTTTTTATTGCCATAGGGACGTCTGGTCACGTTTATCCTGCCGCAGGTTTTGTGCATGAAGCTAAGTTATCTGGCGCACTTACTATTGAGTTGAATCTGGAACCCAGCCAGGTCGAAAGCTTATTTGATGAAAAACACTATGGTCATGCCAGTAAAATTGTCACGCAATATGTTCAGTCATTACTTCAGCAAATGAAGACAGATAAAAGCTGATTTGACACAATATGTATACTGTTCCTCTTCTCCATAATGAAAATAGATGATTCAGGGAGAGGAGAAGGTGGACAGATTATTAGAGCGTTTTACTGAACTGACAGCTATCCGTGAAAACAATTCATTATTTGACCTATAGAAAATCCATCTGCATAGCAGATGGATTTTCTACTCATAGATTAATCATTAAAATACCAGTAACCGCTATTGACCAACGCAGCTAGCAGGCTGATAAAACGAACATCATCAATGGCATCACCCAGAATACCCGCATCCACTCGATCATGCTGACAAAGCGCATCAGCGGCATGGATATGAGGAGTATCTATTAATTCGCCATTGACAAAACATTGATCACCAACTCGCAGGACGCGTAACCCACTTAAGCGATTCAAACTTTCACCTTGCTTCAGCAGTTCATAAATTTCATCGCTTTCATAAGGAGGTTCTGGTGGGGCAATGTCCAACTCATGGCGTGATTGGGAGATAAATTCGCCAAACCAATTTTGAAAAGTTGTTGGTTGTTCCAGCAGATCGCGCATCATTATTCGCAGAGTATCCAGTTCATTTGACTGAATTAGCGCTGGATTATCACGCAATGCCAGCTCTGGATCGCTATAACGATGGCTCCCCAATTCATTTGCCAGAATATAATCAGCAAAACCACTGAAGAGTTCACGGGCATTGGGTGCGCGGAAGCCTACGGAATAATTTAGTGAATCCTCGATAGCGTAGCCTTCGTGCGGGAATCCAGGGGGAATATAAAGAATATCCCCTGGCAACATTTCTTCATCAATGATTGCCTCAAAAGGATCAACCTGTAATAAATCAGGGTGAGGGCAATGCTGTTTCATTGGTATTTTTTCGCCTACACGCCAGCGACGGCGTCCCTGTCCCTGAATGATAAAGACATCATATTGGTCAAGGTGAGGACCGACACCACCGCCTGATACAGAGAAAGAGACCATCAGATCATCCATTCGCCAGTCGGACAGCATACGAAATGGTTTCATAAGGGCAGAAGAAGGAAGATGCCAGTGATTAACAGCTTGTACAAGTAATGACCAATCCTTTTCGCCTAAATGGTCATAAATTTCAAATGGACCATGTGAAACTTCCCAACGACCGTTTTTCTGACTGACCAAACGGCTATCGATTTCATTTTCCATCGCCAGTCCCGCCAGTTCATCGGGAGAAAGGGGATCGATAAATTGCTGGAAACCCTGCTTAATCAGCAGTGGCCGTTTTTGCCAATAGTTCTGCAAAAACGATTGCCAGTCCAGATTTAGCTGATAATCCATGGTGATATCCTGAGTGACAAGTGAATTTCAGGCCATTATAACGAATAGTCAATCACGATATCAGTTTTGGTTGAAATATTTCGAGCTCGCTCCCACTCAGTATTCACTGCTTTGCTGTGAGCGGAATACTACATTTACCCTAGCCCCCCCAAGTGGGCTATCTTCAACGCTGATGCTTCCGTCATATTGCATGACAATTTCAGCAGCAATTGACAGCCCTAATCCTTGACCAGAGCGTAATGTATCTGCACGTAGACCACGTTCGAAAATCATGTTACGTTTTTCTGGCGGTACACCTGGGCCATCATCATCGACAATAATAGTGACAGAATTATCTCCCATTAAGGCGGTGATTTCGACGAACTCCAGACAATATTTACAGGCATTCTCCAGAACATTTCCCATCACCTCCAAGAAGTCATTCTTTTCGCCTAACCAATTGATTTCGGAAGAAACATTCAGTGTAATATCGACGCCTTTGTACTGATAAACTTTTGTCAGTGCGATGATCAGTCTATCCAGCAAAATTGAGACGGAAGAAATCTGTCTCAAGAGTAGGTTATGATCGCTGTGCATATTGGCACGACGTAGGTAGTAGTCAACCAGTTGAGACATCCGGTTGATTTGCTCAAGCATGATTGGTTCAGCCTGTGTAATGGACATTTGTTTACCTGAGCGCAATGAAAGTAGGGTGGATTGCAACACGGCTAATGGGGTTTTTAGGCCATGTGACAAGTCAGAAAGTGTCGTGCGATATCGAGTATAACGTCGACGTTCATTGCTTAATAATGCATTCAGGTTTCTGACCAGACCTTTTAATTCGTTGGGAGGCTCTTCATCCAATTTTTCACGTTCACCTCTTTCCAGAGAGCTTATTTGGGTAATTACAAATTTAATTGGACGCAGACTCCAGTCGGCAGCAAGCCAGATTAATGGGATGATTAAAATCAGGTTGGCAAGCAATACATATCCAAACCATGCCCAGACTTTCACTGAACTCTGCATATCTTGTGGGATAGTATCAATAATAACAATTGTCATCGCAGGCAGCTTATCGGTCTTAGCATAAGAATTGACTGCTACAGAATAGGTTAATAACTCATTATTATCGCTCCAGTTGGTTTTGGTTGAATTGTCTGACTGAGTCGGTGTTTTAGGGTAGAGAAAACCTTCCTTATCTTTAAAAGAGATAGATAAGTCATGCAAGCCATCTTTTTTCAGCCATTCCCCAGGAATTTTTTTTTCCAATTCTGGCGTATAACTTTGGCGCCAGAGAATACGACCTTGATTGTCATAAATCAGAGCCAGAGAACGATTAGTCATGGATAAATTGGGGGGGATTTTAATAACCAGCTTGCTACCATCCCATTTAGCCAAAGTACTAAATAAATTACTTTGGCTACGGAGTATGGAATAAATTGTTTTATCAAAACTCACTAAATACCCAATAATGGCGACAAGGCCATATGACAGCGTCAGCGCAAGGATAATGGCCGACGTCGCCATGAGAAATCGAGTTCTCAGCGAGATATGCTTTTTCGAGAATTTAAATATCATGTTGTTTCACATCGAAACGATACCCCTGGCCTCGGACTGTAACAATGACTTCGTCTGACCACTCATTCGATATTTTTTTTCTTAAGCGTCCCATTAATACATCAATTGTATGACTTTCACGTAATTCAGCATCAGGGTATAACTGGCGCATCAGTGATTCTTTACTGACAACTTTGCCATTATTACGCATCAGCGTTTCAATAATCGTATATTCGAACGCAGTCAATTTGATACTGTTTTTATTAACTGAAAACTCTTTGCGAGAGAGATCAATTAAGAATGGCGATAATTCAACGAGTTGAGATGCTAGCCCACTATGACGTCGCATTAATGCCTGTATGCGCGCGTTAATCTCTTCCAAACGAAAAGGCTTGGTAACATAATCATCTGCTCCAGCATTCAGTACTGTGACCTTTTCTTGCCAGCTGTCATGAACTGTGAGGATTAAAATCGGTAAATTAACCTGATCGCTGCGCCAACGTCGTATCATGCTGAGGCCATCTTCTCCGGGTAACCCCAGATCGACGATAGCAATATCAGGATGATTTTCTTTCAGATAATAATCAGCTTCTTTGGTATTTTCAGCCGCATCAACCTGATGACCGAGTTCTCGGAGCTGTACTGTCAAATGATGGCGAAGTATCGCCTCATCTTCAATAATGAGTATACGCATAATGATTCCTTATACTAATCAGTAACGTTTACTAAGTAGATTTAAAATAGCTAAATAGTCAATTTCGTCAACAGGTATTAAATAAAATTATATATATCATTATTATGATTGAATTAAGTATAGTAACTATTTTGGACAAGCCGGAATATTAATGAAAGTGACTTTTAAAAACAAGGGATTAGAATTGATGGGAGTAGATGACTTTGCTTCTATTTATGTTTTATGTAATTTTGCGCATGTTTTTTTCCGGCATGGACAGGAAAATTTCCTGTCCATGGGGAGATATATGAAAAATTTTTATTTTAATTCATCGACTAGTGAAGTGGCATAGCCAATGTAGTTTGCTGGTGTCATGGATTTGAGACGAGATTTTTCCTCTTCGGGAAGCTCAAGGCCATCAATGAAGGTTTTCATACCTTCGGCATCAATACGTTTACCGCGTGTTAGTTCTTTCAATTTTTCATAGGGTTTTTCGATACCGTAACGGCGCATGACGGTTTGGATAGGTTCAGCCAGCACTTCCCAGTTCTGCTCCAGCTCATCCAACAGGTGCTGTTTGTTGATCTCCAATTTATTCAGCCCCTTCATGGTGGCTTGATAAGCAATCAGAGCGTAGCCCAGACCGACACCCAGATTGCGCAATACCGTTGAATCCGTCAGATCACGCTGCCAACGGGAAACGGGTAGTTTGCTGGCAAGATGCCCCAGAACCGCATTTGCCAATCCCAGATTTCCTTCAGAATTTTCAAAATCAATTGGATTGACTTTGTGTGGCATGGTAGAAGAGCCGATTTCACCCGCAACGGTTTTCTGTTTGAAATGATTCAGGGCAATATAACCCCAGGTATCACGATCAAAATCCAGTAGGATAGTGTTAAAACGTGCTACACAATCAAACAGTTCCGCAATGTAATCATGTGGCTCGATTTGAGTGGTATATGGATTCCACTGAATTCCCAGAGATGTGACGAATGATTCGCTGAACTGGTGCCAATTCACCTGCGGATAGGCAGACAGATGAGCATTGTAGTTGCCGACAGCTCCGTTGATTTTACCGAGGATCTCAATCTGTCCAAGCTGGCGGAATTGACGCTCCATACGATAAGCCACGTTAGCAAATTCTTTACCGACAGTAGAAGGGGTTGCGGGTTGTCCGTGTGTACGTGACAGCAAAGGCAAGTCACGGTAGTCGTGGGCCATACGCTTGATAGTGTCGATCAACTGACGCCACTGAGGCAGTAGAATCTCCTCACGGGCGGTTTTGAGCATCAATGCATGTGACAAATTATTGATGTCTTCTGATGTGCAGGCAAAATGAATAAATTCAGCGACTTGATGAAGAGCAGGAATGTGTGCCACTTTTTCTTTCAGAAAATACTCAACGGCCTTAACGTCATGATTGGTTGTGCGTTCAATTTCTTTGATGCGTAATGCGTCCTGTTCATTGAAATTTGCAACAATTTCATCCAGGTAAGCGTTTGCGTTTGCATCAAACGCAGGAACTTCTCTAATTTCTGTTGTGGCGGCCAGTTTTTGCAGCCAACGTACTTCAACCTGTACGCGGAATTTCAGTAAGCCGAACTCACTAAAAATAGCGCGCAGTGCGCTAACTTTGTCGCCGTAACGGCCATCAATTGGAGAAACAGCGGTCAGTGAGGATAATTCCATTGGTAGCAACTCCCGGATTTTATTTAACAATGATCAAGAATGTCTTTTTCCTGTCGGATCAGGCGCTGACGAGAAAACATGATTTGCAGGCGACTACCGCCAACTTGCTGCCATAATACAGCACTGCGGATACCTGCCAGTAATGCTGCTCGGACTTTCGCCTGTATCAACGTATTGCGCAATATGTCAGGTGAACCTGTGACTTGAATACGAGGCCCTAGCGGGCTGATAACATCGACATAGATACCTGCAAGGGCATTGAAGATACCTTCTGACATAGGTTCAAAGTAAGTTTGTTGGCGTTCTAGCTGGTTAATACGATGAGCAAGTTCATTAGCTGCCGCTTGATTTTTACTGAGCCGACGCTCCAGCACTATCAAACTCAGCATATAGCGGGTAAGGTCAGCAGAGATACCACTGCGAGTGTTATTGAACATGCCCTGAATGGCATCAAGGCCAATGCGGAGGTTGCAGGCATTATTGCCAAAGACATCCTGTGTGGATGACGGATTCATGTTCAGGACACTGTTGATCATCACTTCAAAAGTATCGTCATCACACTGGCCTTCATGGGCAAGCTGCTGAACCAGATGGCCTGACTGGCAGATGCCTGCCAGTGCCAGTGTAATGTCATAATAATTTTTAGCCACGACTACTCCTGTATACGTTGTTCGATCACGCCACCGCCTAGACAGATTTCCCCCTGATAAAATACGGCCGATTGACCTGGGGTGACAGCGGCAACGGGGCTATCAAAACGAACTTCAATTTTGTCTTCGCTCAAGGGAATGACTGTGCAGGGAATATCATGTTGACGATAGCGCGTTTTTACCACGCAGCGAATTTCTGTTTTTAACGCCTGACGATCAACCCAATCAAGCTGTTGTGCAATCAAACCGACAGACATCAGACGAGGATGATCATGGCCTTGAGCAACAATCAGCGTATTGTTTTCGACATCCTTATCGACAACATACCATGCCTCTTCGCTGCCATCTTTGGTTCCACCGATCCCCAACCCTTTGCGTTGGCCGAGTGTGTGGTACATCAGGCCAGTATGCTGACCGATGGTCTGTCCATCAACCGTAATAATAGAACCTGGCTGGGCAGGCAGGTAGCGCCCCAGAAAATCGCGGAATTTACGCTCACCAATAAAGCAAATACCTGTAGAGTCTTTTTTCTTGGCAGTTACCAGACCGATTTCTTCAGCAAGGCGGCGAACTTCGGGTTTTTCCAATTCCCCGACTGGAAACAGGCTTTTCGCAATTTGCTGGTGGCTCAGGGTATACAAAAAGTAGCTTTGATCTTTATTACCATCCAGTCCACGAAGTAACTGGCTGATACCATCCACATCCCGACGGCGGACATAATGGCCTGTTGCGATGTAATCAGCACCTAAATCTTCAGCAGCAAATTCCAGAAATGCTTTGAATTTAATCTCTTTGTTACAGAGGATATCGGGATTTGGCGTTCTGCCCGCTTTATATTCAGCAAGGAAATGTTCAAATACATTATCCCAATACTCAGCTGCAAAATTAATGGTATGCAGCTCAATACCCAGTTTGTCACAAACTGCCTGGGCATCCGCAAGATCAGCGGCAGCCGAGCAATATTCTTCATCGTCGTCTTCTTCCCAGTTTTTCATGAACAGACCAGCTACCTTATAACCCTGCTGTTGCAGAAGGTAGGCGGAAACGGATGAATCTACACCGCCGGACATCCCGACAATGACTTTTTTCTGGCTGTTATCTAACATGGATATATCTCACTGCGGAAAAAAACAAGCGCAATACTTTAACACGTCGGTAGATAAGGTGCACCAAACGTCTTCGCGCGCTTTCTTATTCGGCTTGTTATTTAAAAATTCATTTGGTGAAAGGTGGCCCATAGCTATCTAATATTGATAATGGGTAAGTCTGATTTTCCAGATAACAGCGGATACTTTCAGCAACGAGCGGTGATCGTAACTGTGGGCTGCTGAGGATCTCTTCTGCATTTAGCCAGTGACAGCAGTGAATATCGCTATCTTGTGGTTCGGTATCTACGATTTGTTCCATTTCAATCAGGAACAGAAAACGGATAAAAGGCGTACCATCAGGGGCATTCCACTGATGTAATTTCAATAATGCCTGTGGCTTGGCACGAATACCGGTTTCTTCCCATAATTCGCGTTCAGCGGCTTCCAGCAACGTTTCGCTAGCTTCAAGATGACCGGCAGGCTGGTTCCAGAGGGGAATATCATTAATGAATTCTTCGACGATCAAAAATTTGCTTTTTGCATGCACAATGCAGGCAACTGTGATGTGTGGATTAAACAAAATCAATTTCCCTCCATTCTCCAGGGGATAGCTGCCCCAATTGTAACGAACCTATACTGAAACGGATTAAGCGCAACGTTGGAAAGCCAACATGGGCAGTCATTCTACGTACCTGACGGTTGCGTCCTTCAAAAAGGGTAATTTTAAGCCAGCTTACCGGAATATTTTTCCGTTCCCGAATAGGAGGAGTTCTTTCCCAGAGCCACTCTGGTTCTTCTACCAACTCGGCACCAGCGGAAAGTGTTGGGCCATCTTTCAATGTGACGCCATTGCGTAGCTTGTTCAGAGTGCTCTCATCAGGAATTCCTTCAACCTGAACATAATAAACCTTAGCTGTTTTTTTATGGGGCTGCGTCAACTTGGCCTGCAATTTCCCATCGTTGGTTAAAATTAGCAATCCTTCGCTATCGCGATCCAGACGACCTGCGGCATAAACATCAGGAAATGGGATAAAATCCTTTAACGTTGTCCTCCCCATTTCATCGGTGAATTGTGGGAGCACATCATAAGGTTTGTTAAAGATCAGTACCCTGCGAGGGCCTGTTAATTTTTTTAGAGTATCTTTATTTTTTCTTTGGCTGAATCGGTTAAGTTTACGTTTTTTAAAAGAGATATTTGTCATGATAAGCCATCGTGCAAAATGAGGGTGCGTATTATACCTTAATTCTGTGACCATTGGCGTTTGCAGAATATTCAAGTAGTATTGACACGTCCCTTACAAAAAATTAACAAGTTATTGCGCTTATCTTGAAAGGAGAGGTTAATGGAAAGCAAAGTAGTTGTTCCGGCGGAAGGTAAAAAAATTACTATTGATGCCAAAGGTAAATTAAATGTTCCGAATAACCCGATAATCCCTTATATCGAAGGGGATGGCATTGGTATTGATGTAACGCCGGTCATGCTGAAAGTTGTTGATGCTGCAGTTCAGAAAGCTTACAGCGGTGAGCGCAAAATTTCTTGGATGGAAATCTACACCGGAGAGAAATCTACGCAGGTTTATGGCAAAGATGTCTGGTTACCAGAGGAAACTCTGGATCTGATCCGTGACTACCGTGTTGCTATCAAAGGCCCTCTGACGACACCTGTTGGTGGCGGTATCCGTTCTCTGAACGTGGCTCTGCGTCAGCAATTAGATTTATACGTCTGTTTACGTCCGGTTCGTTACTATCAAGGTACTCCAAGCCCGGTTAAACAACCTGAATTAACTGATATGGTCATCTTCCGAGAAAATGCTGAAGACATTTATGCGGGTATTGAATGGAAAGCAGGTTCAGCGGAAGCGGATAAAGTGATCAAATTCTTGCAGGATGAAATGGGTGTCACTAAGATCCGTTTCCCTCAGGAGTGTGGTATTGGTGTGAAACCATGTTCGGAAGAAGGGACTAAGCGTCTGGTACGTGCTGCGATTGAATATGCCATCGATAACGACCGTGAATCAGTGACTTTGGTTCACAAAGGCAACATCATGAAATTCACGGAAGGCGCTTTCAAAGACTGGGGTTATGAACTAGCTCTTACGGAATTTGGTGGTGAACTACTGGATGGTGGTCCATGGATGAAGATCAAGAATCCTAAGAGTGATAAAGACATCATCATTAAAGATGTGATCGCGGATGCTTTCCTGCAACAAATCCTGCTGCGTCCGGCTGAGTACGATGTTATCGCTTGTATGAACCTGAACGGTGACTACATTTCTGATGCATTGGCGGCACAGGTAGGCGGTATTGGTATTGCACCAGGGGCAAATATCGGTGATGAATGCGCATTGTTTGAAGCGACACACGGTACTGCACCTAAATATGCCGGTCAGGACAAAGTGAACCCAGGCTCTGTAATTCTCTCTGCTGAGATGATGCTGCGCCACATGGGATGGTTTGAAGCTGCTGATCTTATTGTTAAGGGAACGGAAGGGGCGATTGCTGCCAAGACCGTAACTTATGACTTTGAACGCCTGATGGAAGGCGCTAAGCTGCTGAAATGTAGTGAGTTCGGTGATGCACTTATCTCTCATATGTGATTGATTGCGTAATTGAATAGATAACGGGGGCTTAACAGTTCCCGTTTGTTTTTTGTACATCGAAAAGCGGTTATCAAAACGTTATCAAAATGATTTATCAAAACTAGACAAAATTTAATCAATTTAGAGTGTGATTTTTATCCAATCTTTCCCGCGATCATCATGATATTTGTCTGTCTGTTGTTGGTTCTTATGGCCCAATAAATCTTTCGTGTTTATACCTTGCTCACGGTACAGTCGTTCTGATAGTGAGCGCTGTTCGTGGAAAGTTGCTGGAGTTCCTTCTCCCCAATCTATATCTATCTTGTCTCGTGCTTTTTTGAAATTTGTTGTCAATGTATTCGCTGTTACTTTTTCGCCTCGTTTAGATTGTGATGTGGTGTGAAAATAGTGAATTAAATACGGGCTAAGGACACGATCCCTCTCTGTTAGCATAGTTGTCACCCCCACTAACAACGCTGATAGAGAGGGTGAATGCCCCGCCCGTGTGGGGAGTCCCTACCCAAAGTGATTTTTGGGGAGTGGTTAGCAGAGTCTAAGGATAGACACAGAGCTGTGGAGTTTGCCTGCTTCATTTAGTGGACTGCAAATTTTAAACAACCTCTCAGTTATTAACTGCGCCCCAAAACTTACTAATGGGGATAAACAAATGGAAAATATCACTATTTTACCTAAAGGCGGTCGTTTGAGTTCCAAAATGAGTCGTCATCTGGAACGAGGAAATTTAATGACTCGCCGCCGTTTAGAAGAAAATATTCGCCAGTCTGAAATAAAAGCGCTTGAAAATATGATCGATCAGGCATTTGGATTGGAGACCGAACCGCGCAAGGTATTAACCATCCAGCGTAAGCCACAAAATGATGGCGTTAACGTAATAGCCAATCTGATTGTTCAGGCCAAAGGGCTTGCTAATGAGCCACAATAAGACAGCTTCAATAACTGCTGCTTGCCACATGTAGCTCTTTACTCAACCAAGCAAAGAGCTGGCAATCAGATACTGGAGTCAGGCGGCGTTACGGCGAGGGGGTGAGATTTTCTTTCTCAGATATTTAATCGGCATCGATGAAATATAAACTATAGCCGCGCTGATAAGGTACATCGTAACGAAATAAGTTACGGTTTCTGGCTGAAAATCAGGAACGTGTTCGCGTAGCCATGATTCGAGTGGCTCAAGCCTAAACGCGACTAACAGGCCGCAAACCAATGCAGCAAAATTCGATTTGTTAGCTTGCTTACCCAGCAAACCAACAACCTTTTTCCATTTATTTCTATCCATAGATTAAATTTTATTCTCATTATAGTAGGGGATTTATTCTAACCGATTTCTTTGCGCTGGGGAATGCGAGGAACCACTGCCGCCTGATGTGGTGAAACATGCAGGCACATCAAATTAACAACAGTAACAGCGAGGGTGTGATATGAATATAGAATTCACCAACGAAATTCGGGCATCAATGAAACGTGACCGTCAGTCTGCTATTAGGTACGTAATTGAATGTAAAAGAAATTATCTAGATTTTCGTCAATGGGCTATGGATCATGAGCCACGTTCTACTAATCATCGTGCATTGAATAGATTAGCTTGGCAACAGCGTAAATTCTACCGTAAGTGGGCGGCTCTCAGTTGACTAATCTATACCCATTATTTAGCCGCAAAGCTATAAAATATATTGGCGCTATCGTCACCCTGTCACAGGTAAATATCACGCTCTTGGTGATAACGAACAGGAAGCAAAGGAAATTGCTATTGAGGCTAATAATAGATTAGCCGAGCAACGCAGCCGTCAAGTTATGGCGATTAGTGATCGTGTAGCAAAAATCAAGGGTAAAGAGATTACTGTTAATACTTGGTTGGATAAATACTGGAAAATTCAGGAGGAACGTTTAGAAACTAATGATATCAAATTCAACACATTTAAACAAAAGCGGAAGCCTGTAGATTTAATGCGACAGGCTCTTGCTATGAAACCGTTGCCCGCTGTTGATGCTCGTGACATTGCAGGTATTTTGGACGAATATAAAACCGCAGGTCAGCCGCGCATGGCACAGGTTGTTCGCTCAGTTCTGATAGATGTATTCAAAGAGGCGCAACATGCAGGAGAGGTTCCCCCCGGCTATAACCCTGCATTAGCAACTAAGCAACCTCGTAGAAAAATTACCCGCCAACGGCTGAACTTGGAGGAATGGAAGCAGATATTCGAAATTGCAAACTCGCAGCATCGATATATGGGTAATGCCATGCTATTGGCTATTGTGACCGGACAACGATTAGGTGATATTTCAGAAATGAAATTTTCTGATATTTGGGATGATCACCTTCATATTTCTCAGGAAAAAACAGGAGCAAGATTAGCCATTCCCTTAGCATTACGATGCAATGCACTTAATACTTCCCTCAGAGAAGTTGTTGCACAGTGCCGTGATCGTGTCCTTAGTCCGTATTTAATTCACTATTTTCACACCACATCACAATCTAAACGAGGCGAAAAAGTAACAGCGAATACATTGACAACAAATTTCAAAAAAGCACGAGACAAGATAGATATAGATTGGGGAGAAGGAACTCCAGCAACTTTCCACGAACAGCGCTCACTATCAGAACGGTTGTACCGTGAGCAAGGTATAAACACGAAAGATTTATTGGGGCATAAGAACCAACAACAGACAGACAAATATCATGATGATCGCGGGAAAGATTGGATAAAAATCACACTCTAAATTGATTAAATTTTGTCTAGTTTTGATAAATCATTTTGATAACGTTTTGATAACCGCTTTTCGATGTACAAAAAATAAACGGGAACCATTAAGCCCCCGTTATCTATTCAATTACGCAATCAATCACATATGAGAGATAAGTGCATCGCCGAACTCACTACATTTCAGCAGCTTAGCGCCATCCATCAAACGTTCGAAGTCGTAAGTTACGGTCTTGGCAGCAATCGCCCCTTCCGTTCCCTTAACAATAAGGTCAGCAGCTTCAAGCCATCCCATGTGGCGCAGCAACAGGATAAGATTATAATATTAAGTTACTGTATATATTGAATATTTAATAACTACAACATCATTTTTATGTATATAAAATCACTTAAATAACACGTTGTTTTATATACTTTCAATAAAAGTTTTGCAGAATGCAAAAATCGCCCAGACTATTACAAATTCCACCATTTAAAGTAACTTTTTCGATAATGAATGCACGAAAAATTCAATAAGCTCATGCCACAGAAAGCAGAGTAATCCCAAAGGTCAGAAACCTGCCCTTAAGATGGGATATCACACCTTGCGGCAACTATAGGGATTTCCCCAACTGTTGATTAACCCGTTGATTTATCCGAGGCCGTCACTTTGACCCAACGGTTGGGAAAATCCCAATGGTTACTTTATGTTCTGGACAAACGCGATAAATGTATTGTGTTTTAACGTATTGCTTGAGCGCAAGGGGCTGGGCAAGCAGACGACAAATCTGGCGTCTGATTAGATATCAATAGGTTATCACCAAAGTCCGAATTAGAGCTTTACTCTGCCGTCAGATTTGTCGTTAGCCACTCAGTTACATTAAGTAACCCTATAAATATGAAAGCAAAAGGTATGGTGGAAATCCCCATACCCTCACCCGCGAGTATAAAACCAAAGTAGGCATTCCGTTTGAAACGGAAGGATTGAATTAAAAGGTGAGAAAATTCCACCTTTAGATAACTTGTTGATTTTTCTTATTTCCGGCATGGGGCGGGAATTTAATTAAATCAATGGGTTGGGTTAAAGGGGAGGATTGCCCCCCTTTAAATAGAATCATGTTTTATCAGTAGAGGAATAGATTTTATTGATCCCCCGTTTGTTATTTTATGTCATCCTGCCATCAAAATATGCCACTCACCTAATCGTTAAAACGAGCTTAGTCAAAACGCATTCTCCAGTATTGATGAACCTATTTTATGGATGTTCACTGGCGGAGAAGTAACCCGCCTTCATGTTATTTAGCAATGTTTACTGTTGATTAAATGAGGGAATAAATATGCAAGATAATAAGCCTGATACAACGGTATTAGACGATAACAATCTTGTGATCGTTACAACACCGGATTAGGTCATGTATTAAATGGTTAGTTGCTGTGATATGCTTCCGGCTTTTTAAGGATGAAGTATGGCCAAAGTTGATGTCTATTGCCGTTATTGCCACAAATCAGAACAGGTCAAAGGACATGGGAAAGGAAATGGCGGACATCCTCGTTATCGCTGTTATAGCTGCTGTAAGGTCTTTCAGTTGGCGTATACCTATCAGGCCTGCAAACCCGGCGTTAAAGAACAGATTGTCGATATCGCGATGAATAACGGGGGAATTCGTGACACCGCTCGGATCCTGAAAGTCGCCACCGCCACCGTCATGAAAACATTAAAAACCTCAGACTCCGAAACGTAACGACACTTCCCCTTGCGGAATGTGGCATCCAGATTGTCTGTGAAATCGACGAGCAATGGTCGTTTGTCGGCAATAAGAAAAACCAACGCTGGCTTTGGTATGCTTGGGAACCCCGCCTGAAGCGAATAGTGGCTCATGTTTTTGGCGATCGCAGTCGAAAAACGTTAGACAAGCTGCTTACCCTCTTATCTTCCTTTACTATTCGGTTTTACTGCACGGATGACTATGTTGTTTACGACCCACTTCCCGAGGAAGAGCACTTGACTGGAAAGGCGTTTACTCAGCGTATAGAGAGAACGAATTTAACGCATCGTACCCGAATCAAAAGGCTGAATAGAAAAACCATTGGGTATTCAAAATCGGAAGAAATGCACGATAAAGTGATAGGAACCTTTATTGAACGTGAACATTATTTTTAATACCTAATCTAATCATTTAATACATGACCATTTTTGGGGGTCAGGGAACAATAAAGGCTTAAACATTTTATTTTTATACTTTCCTATAGCGCCATAATAATCCCATCTTTTTAGTGCATCATCTTTACTTATAGGTTGAAGCTGAGGTAAATAATCAACTCCATTTATAGCCTGATAAAAACCAAGTAGATTTGAAACCAAATCTTCACCACTGTACCCACTATCTGTATACCAATTAAAAGGAAAAGAATCTTGATGTGCTTCAAATAGATGAGTTGTATGCATCATAATAGTAAGGGCAACTCTTTTTTTATCGTGTAAAGATAGTCCTCTTCTTACTTTCCATCTTGTTATTTTAGATGTGCCATATTTTAATCCAAGCCCCATGTATTGTGTGTACTTAATGGTAAAGTATGGTTCTTTAGTATCATCACCTGAATTTATAGCGGCCATTAACATTCTGGCATCATTACCTTTTGAATGCCCAGTATCTACCCATCCTAATTTTTCGGTATAAACTAACCTTCCTTTTATTACATCACTTCTACTACTCATGGAACCTCCTGTAATTTAGTTAAATACACTATAAAATTTTAGAACACATAATAGTACATAAAGTAATTAATCGGCTACTTAATAGAAGACTCTTGCTGGATTAACACAAAGTTACAATTTTGTTGTTTTACGTTAAAATGTAGGCTTCTATAGTATATGATACTATAATTACATAGTAGATTAGTAAATCCCAATCTCACTTTTTAGTAAGGATATATGATTTATATAAAATAACGTTAGATTGAAAGTGTGTAAGTTTTCTTCATTGAAAGTAATACTGAAAATAAACTATTCCCATAGTTAAATATTTAAAGCCCACATCATAAAATAATGGGGAGAGATGGGGATTTAAGCGGTCATGTATTAAATGATTAGATTAGGTATTAAAAATAATGTTCACGTTCAATAAAGGTTCCTATCACTTTATCGTGCATTTCTTCCGATTTTGAATACCCAATGGTTTTTCTATTCAGCCTTTTGATTCGGGTACGATGCGTTAAATTCGTTCTCTCTATACGCTGAGTAAACGCCTTTCCAGTCAAGTGCTCTTCCTCGGGAAGTGGGTCATAAACAACATAGTCATCCGTGCAGTAAAACCGAATAGTAAAAGGGTAAGCAGCTTGTCTAACGTTTTTCGACTGCGATCGCCAAAAACATGAGCCACTATTCGCTTCAGGCGGGGTTCCCAAGCATACCAAAGCCAGCGTTGGTTTTTCTTATTGCCGACAAACGACCATTGCTCGTCGATTTCACAGACAATCTGGATGCCACATTCCGCAAGGGGAAGTGTCGTTACGTTTCGGGGTCTGAGGTTTTTAATGTTTTCATGACGGTGGCGGTGGCGACTTTCAGGATCCGAGCGGTGTCACGAATTCCCCCGTTATTCATCGCGATATCGACAATCTGTTCTTTAACGCCGGGTTTGCAGGCCTGATAGGTATACGCCAACTGAAAGACCTTACAGCAGCTATAACAGCGATAACGAGGATGTCCGCCATTTCCTTTCCCATGTCCTTTGACCTGTTCTGATTTGTGGCAATAACGGCAATAGACATCAACTTTGGCCATACTTCATCCTTAAAAAGCCGGAAGCATATCACAGCAACTAACCATTTAATACATGACCCCGGATTATGTCAAAGATTCGGTTAGAGAATCGATTGAAGATCATGCTAAAAGTCGTAATCATCCAGATGCAACACTACAAGATAAAGGATTTGTTACTCTGAGTAATGATGTTGGCAGTGATAGCGAAAATAATGCAGCAACACCAAAAGCAGTGAAAGCAGCGTATGATTTGGCTAACACAGCAAACCAAAATGCTAATAATGCAGGAGCTAATGCCAATACTCGTTTAGCCAAGGAGCAGAACGGGGCGGATATTCCCAATACGCCGGAGTTTGTGAAAAATATTGGCTTAGATAATGCGCTAAAGGTTGGGGATTATGGAATAGGAGGCCCTGGTATCACAGTAGAACCAGGTCAAACTGTGGAGGATTTGGCAGGAAAAACAGGATTTTATCAGAGGGGGTCATCGCCAATACCACCTGATTCCCCGCGAGGAACGGAGGCAATGAAATATTTGTCAATAGGACCCGGTTGGTGGGCTACGCAATTGGCATTCGATGCATATCGTAATATAGCATGGATACGCTCCAGAATAGCAGCGAGCAAATCTTTTCAAAAATGGAGCCAATTCTCCATATTGGGAGTAAACACCTTCATGGATGCAAATGGTAACTTCAAGTTATCCTCATCCATAATCAATCTTTGGAGTGATGGGAAATTTGAAACAAATAATGAGTCCAAAGGAGCTACAGTAGAACGTATTTCCGAGGGTATATACCTTATTAAAGGTGTTAAGGGATTTAATATCGATGGAACAATGAATAATATAGAGATCCCATTATGCCAGAACAAGCTGCCATTAATTTGGGTCAACCATGAAGTACTCTCCGATGGTACTGTCAAACTGATGACCTACCACCGGGAACACTCCGACGCACCAGCATTCGCCAGAAATACACGAGAAGGCTACTCTGATGGTGATTTGATTGATATTCCCAGCGGCCGATTTGTCTCTGTTCGAGTGCAAATGCCAGCCACTGAGGATAAAGAATCACAGGCTTAATTCTTTTGTCACTTTCAAAACATAATGATTGGAGGTAATACTATGTACGATTGGTCTGGAAGTGTTCCCGCGAACGCTGAACAAGGTCAACCCACCGGACTTATTCTTCTAAAAGGGGATATAATATCTATCATTGCCAAGGGATGGATAAAGTTCGGGAGTGCAAATAATGAATGGAGTGCGCCCCAAGGTGATACAAGAAGCATTCCAAAAATAAGCTATGATCTAAGAGCAAAAATTGCTGACAAAACTTACGGGATTGGTAATGGGGTTCTTCATAAAACGGTTCCAGTAGATGGCGAGTTAATCCTTTTATATGATGATTCCCCCGGTGAATATAATAATAACTCTGGTGAATTTCACGTCAACGTTATAATAGAGTCCCGATATTCTCCTCTCGAAGAAATAAAATAAATAACTAAAATTCTAACCCGCAACTTTCTGCGGGTTCATATCCACCTCATTCTTCCACCTCCCCCTGCCCCAAATCCCCCAACGCCCGCCCACAATTTCCCCAATTCACCCCACTACCCGCTAGTCTCCCCTATTGGCTATTTATTGACAGCTGAATACGTCCGTTCGCGGCGTTATATCATCGCATGGGGCTGTGTTTTGTCTGGATCTTAGGTAGTTGTGTCTCAAGCTGGTTCAGTGTGTCAGTGTCATATTTGATACCAACAGTGATGTCATATGTTGCTGTGCCTGTACTTTGTGTCATGTTCTATTCTCCAAAAAGAAAATGCCACCAGCGTTAACTGATGGCATGGGGGATTCCTTTAACCACTCAAGGGAATGGGTAAAAGAATATTGACTTTCATTTTAATCGTTGATTAATTATTGAGCTCCAGTGGATTATTGTTAGGTGGAATTAATATTATTAAGCTTATTAATATTTCTATAATAATGTTACACGTGGAGAGTATTATGAGAAAATATATTCTTTCTTGTCTACTGGCAAGCACAACGCTTTTAGCTTCAATGCAGTCTTATGCTCTTTGTCGTTATTTCCCCCAAGATAGTCAAGCATGGAAAGCTTGCATGGAAGTCTGCAAACTGGCGCTTAATCCCAAAATTTGTTTAAAATAACATCAATCAGGACGGTTCATTCCTGCCGTCCTACTCATATCTCACCAACACCGCCCCCTAACACACTCTTGCCACCCCAGAATCATTTGCTCTGAGGTTGCAGTTTTTATTTCTCATCATGCAGTTTTTGTTTGAGCAAATAACCTTCTAATGACCAAATCTTATTAACTGCATTTTGACGGGCAATCTTACGACCCATTTCGGCATCGAAGTTTTCAGGGCTTGCGCATGCACTTTCACCGGTGACAGTGAAGCCGTTTTTCAGTGTAAGAACACAAAAAGTGAGAGTCTTTGCGTTTATTCTCACTCCAATAGGAGCATACACCGCATCTGGATTGTCTTTAGCTGAAGCAGAGAATCCATCGTAAGCAGTGAAATACATTTCATAAGTAATAGTATCTTCAATGTGCTGCGGAGTAATACGCGGTGCTGTTTTGCCTTTTTCTTGAGTTTCTTTTTCAATATCTTGGTTTGTCATTTCTTCACCTCATAACATTCAGTATTAACTAATCCTGCAAGTACTTCGTCTGCCGCTCGTTCTCCGCCATCATTCGGAGGAGATCGTAATAATCTTGTCGAGCTGCTTCTGTAAGTTGTGGGGTTCCTGCGTCGCCCATGCTGCGGGAGGAAGTGGTTTCAGGCACTGGGCAGACGGCTTGGACGCGCAACTTGCGACGGCCAGCGGCAATATCAGCCCGAAGAGTGTCAATTTCAGATTTGGCATTGGTGAGTTCCTGAGTGTGCTTGGTGTCCAGTTCAGCAAGGTGCTGGATGCGCTCTTGCTGATTGGTGATGATGGCGTTTTTCTCTGATAGCTGAGTAGTCAGTGACTTTTTCTCATCTGTGAGCCGTCCATTTTCCACATACACTGAATAGATGGAATATGCAGCCGAACCAATCAGAACGATACCGACTACCACTGAAACAGCTTTAACTTTCCACTTCATAAAAGCTCAAACGCTTTCTCAAACGTTGCCTCTGAATAAGGTTGCTTGCCGTTCTCGTGCCGGATGATGGACTTGGCCAACACAATCAACGTCACTTTATCGACCGTAATCACCTGATGATGATCGACACCTAACGCCTTGGTCGTAGGCCATCCAGCACAGGAGTTCACTGGCGCTCAGATCCCGTTGCAGCTCATACAGGGTTTTGCCGAGCCGCAGCGCCAGTGTCATCATGAAGAAGGTCAGTGGCTCTTTGACTTTTTTTCCGCGTCGGCCTGTGACGTCATGAGATCCAGTGCCTGATGCAGTAAGTGCATTGAACACCTCCCCGTATTTCAGGAAAAAATGTCAGGCGTTATCATGCCACAATGGGGCGTACGGCTGTAGTACTAGGGGCTGTTGACGTTTTGTGAAGGGAATTTGAACAGCATGATGAGTCTGGTATCATTGTCTTCGCGAAAAAACCATTACCCAGACCATCATACCAAGAACAATGTTATCAAAACCTTTATGGAATAAGCTAACGGCAATGTCGCTTTAACGGCGGCAAGTTAGCAAAAGTGGTGTTGCCGCATGTTTCCCCAAATGGGAAGTTGCGCCCTGATGGGGAGAAACTGCTTGGTCAGGTCTGATTATGGACTTCTATTATTTTAATAACTCACCAGTGCTAACGACTGGAGATCATGTTTACCCTCATGAACCTTCAAAAAAGGACAATCTCATGACCATGACCATGACCATGACCATGACCATAAGCATTAGGCTTACTGTTGCAGTAACACTGCTTGCTGCAACGCTGCCTGTATTAGCTAAAATGCCAGAAAACTTTATTTATACCAGCTCTGGTGACCTCGAAACAGCGTCTGTCATTATGGCGCGTAGCGACATTGGCGGTGCGCAGATCGTTTACAATTGGCGTTTACTCGAACCTGAGAAGAACAAATACGACTTCTCGCAGATTGAGAGGGATCTGGCTCGCCTCAAGGTAGCTAATAAAAAACTTTTCATCCAAATTCAGGACCGGTTTTTCGAACAAGATGCCCGGTACGTTCCTGATTATCTGATGAATGATGCCAGGTATGGCGGTGGGATATCGCCACAATTTGATAATCCTGGCGAAGGGAAGCCAATTGGGTCGGGTTGGGTAGCACAGCAATGGGATCCTGCTGTGCGCCAACGTTATCAGGCTTTGTTGGCAGCGATTGCAGAGCGTTTCGATGGTCAAGTCTATGGTGTCAACTTACCCGAAACAGCTATTGATTTTGACAAGAAAAAGCTACCCAAAGGATTCTCCTGCGATAACTATTTCGCAGGAGAAATGGAAAATCTCACCTTTGCGCGAAAGGTGTTCACCAAATCACATGTAGTACAATATGTCAATTTCTGGCCGTGCGAATGGAACAACGACCACAATTACATGGGCCGGCTGTTTGAGTTCGCCAGTGCCAATAATATTGGACTTGGTGGCCCAGATATTGTTCCCAACCGCAAGGCGCAAATGAAGAACTCATACCCGTTCTTCAATAAATACAAAAGCAAACTGGCACTCATTGCCATGGCAGTACAGGAGCCGACCTTGACCTACAAGAACCCTAATACGGGTAAGCCATTTAGCAAGGATGAGTTTGTACAATTTGCAGAAGATTATCTCGGTGCAGATATCATTTTTTGGAGCACGACGTCTCCCTGGTTAGCTAAGAAATAGGTAACAGTCGCGAGATCATACTGTAGGGTCTTTTCCGGATAAAATCGCGGCAGCAGTCGGACAATAGGGGCTGTTGATGTTTTAAGGTCATAATTCAATCAACCCACATTGGCAACCAGACAATAATAAACGCCAGTACCAATGTGCTGGTGTAATTCCGTTCAAGTTTATCGTATCTTGTTGCTATTACACGAAAATGCTTGATTCTGGCAAAGGTATTCTCCACCAAATGTCGGTAACAATATAAACATTTGTCAATCTTTTGATCCAATTTTCGATTATTTTTTCGGTAGGGAATGACTGGTGTTGCCCCTTGTTGTTCGATATCAGTTCTGAATGCCTGACATTGTACCCCCTTGTCAGCTATCACAACGCCCGAAGGCGGTGACTGCACCACCAAACTTTCTGCATGAACAATATCGTGAACTTGCCCTCCGGACAATTCAAAATTCACCGGCAGTCCATAACTGTCTACGGCTAAATGGATTTTGGTTGAGCGTCCTCCCCGGCTTTTCCCAATCGCTTCATCTTTCTTTGATGTTGCGCCTGAACTGTGTTGATGAGCGCGGACAATGCTGCTATCAATGAACAGCCATTCCGTATCAGAGTCTTTAGATAATTCTTTGAATAATAAATCAAAAACACCTTTCTTTGACCAGGCATCAAAACGCTGAAAGACACTATTCCCTTTCCCGAATTCGGAAGGCAGGCCGCGCCATGGAATGCCTGTTTTCATACGATAAAGAATGCCTTCAAATGTTTGGCGATGTTTTGTGTTAAATAAGTCCAGTATGTTGCATGAATGCAGATAGCTTATCCCATTGTGTATCTGTTAACATAGTTTGCAGCATAATGGTAAAGTTGAGTTATTATTTGGCGAAAACGATTATACCCAATCATCATGCTGTTCAAATTCCCTTCACAAAACGTCAACAGCCCCTAGTATAAAATTAGGTATTGATTAAAAATGTGGATCAATTAATTAAAAAGAGGTGAAGTTAAATGGATAGTCAACTGTCTGGAATACTGCTGCTTTTGGTTGGATTATTTTTTTCTGCAACCGCTATGGCGATGCCAATACAAAACGACGAGATGGCTTCATTGGTTAATCAGCGTTTGTCTTACATGAAGGATGTAGCAGGATACAAAGCGAACAATCATCTTGCCATTGAAGATTTACGTCAGGAAGCCAAAGTATTATCCAGCTCAGTGCTCGAGGCAGAAAAGTTGGGGTTAGATGGTGAGTCGGTAAAACCCTTCATACAAGCGCAGATGGATGCTGCCAAGGCGATTCAATATCGCTACCGTGCTGACTGGCTATCTATATCGGAAAAAGGTTGGCAACCTGAGCCACTGGAGCAGGTAAGATCAAAAATTAGCGTCTTAAACACCGACATTCTTACTGAGGTCAGTACGAGATTAACAACGGGTGATCTATTTACCGACAAAACTGCCTTTACTAAAGTACTTGACCAAACTCACTTAAAAGACGGCGATAAAGAACGCCTATGGTCCTCAATGAAACAAATCACTTTGAAAAAGTAGTTCGCATAAGCCATAGACATATCCCACTATGCATTATGGTCAGCCTATCTATACAATTCGCCAGAATCTTATTAATCTTGAGTAATCAACTTAACCTTATACTAATTAGGCAAATTGGTAGATCGGAATTTACTGAATGTGTGAAACCTGAATGTAGTTACATAATTGATTGTTTTTAAATGGGATTGTATTATTTAGATGATTATCAGGTAGCGTTATGATGCAATCTAAAGGGGACAATCCTCCCATTTAACCCAACCCCTTGATTTAATTAATCTCTGGTACAGTGACAGAATTAAGTAAAGTCAACAAGTTATCTAAAGGTGGGAATTTCTCACCTTTTAATTCAATCCTTCCGTTTCAAACGGAATGCCTACTTTGGTTTTATACTCACGGTGAGGGTATGGGGATTTTCACCATACCTTTGTGGATTATTGCTTAAATACCTGGCTGCGATGCCAGGTAATAAAACTTTCTAAAGGTAAATAATCTCTGTTTTTGGGAAGTAATATCGGCTGTTTTGCAAAATTCCAAAAAAGTTGTTTTACCATCGGGCCACCATTAATACTTTCTGAAACTAATAATTTCATATTATCGTCAATACTGATTGAACCCATATCAAATGCGGAATGGTGCAGTGAACAGAGGGCAAGCCCGTTATTGACGGTACAGGGGCCGCCGTATTGTTTCCATTTGATGTGTGCCGCCTCCAGCCCAACAGGAGTACTGTCATGGCGCAGATTGTAGCCACATATTGCACATTCGTAGTTATAGGCGCGCAGTATCTGCTGGCGAAAATGCGGATCACGTATTTTGCGGATATCACTTAAAGAAAAATCCAATTGATTAGCGAGAAGCTCCTGTATGCTGTCAGGGAAGTGTTCACTCAGGATTTGTTGTGCCAGTTTATTAATGGTAGTGGGTTTCTTGCGTAGTAACTGATAACTTTGTTGGTCGAAGCCCCCTTTGACGCCAAACTCAATCAACTCACGTTTTGGCGGCTCTTTGCTACCTTTTTGTGGCGTACAGCGTTCGCTATTTTGCAATTCCCAAAACCCGTCGCCGCGTAAGCGCCAGAAAGGCAAAGAGGGATAGTGGCTTTTGCGTCTTGGGCCAAAGTTATTGAGCAACGCCAGTAATGGCTGGTGGATCTCCTCACCATAATCAAACAGTCGCTCATGGCCTTTCTGATATTGAGAGAGCACATAAAGCAACAACAATGGCTTATGTGGTGCGCGTTGATCGCCTTTGCGCCAAATAGAAAGGTTTGAGATAGCGACTTGGAGTTCTTTGATGGTGGACATATAAGCTGTTTGATTAATGGGTGATGGTATTGCGATCATGCTCGCAAAAGTGGTGGAGGGCAAGTGGTGGATTTGGAAGGGGTTATGACTTGTTGAATAAGGTGTATGAGTAATAGAACGTAAGCCATACACCTTTTATTTAGAATGACATGTAAATGAGATTCATATGGAGCAAGAATCCTATTCGATTCGCGAACCAATAGATTTCGCTTTCAATGCAGTAAAATAATTTTTCCTGAAGAAAGTGAATCGTTATGATCTTTAGGGACTCCAATTAGGTGGTAATTTGGGAAGTTTTATTCCAGTGAGTTCAGGCCCTGAATAATATTGATAATATTCTAATACCTCTTGACTGTATTTTTTTCCATACACTAAACCAGTAAAAACTTCTGCAACAAACTCATTAGAATTCTGTTTCTCTATAGCATAACCGCTCACTTGTTCAACAATTTTTGCCGGAATAATATGTATATTGTTTTGATCAATCCTTTTGGCTAGCCAAAATTTTTCTTCTGATTCAGTTCGTTGTGCATGAATGATATGTCCAATTTCATGTACGATGGTAGCAATGACCTTTGTTGAGTTTTCGGAGTTCAATTCCAATGACTTCCTGCTTACTGATATAGCTTCGTGATGAAGTTGATCTGGTACACCCCATCCAATTTGATTTGTTATATTCTTATTCCTTCTCCAGAAGGAATATTGAGGAGATTTTATTTCCTTAACTTTTTTAGCATTTATATGAAGATGGGGGAGGCCAATACCTACTGTACCTCCTGTTTTTGTTATCGATGTATTATCTGCTATTTTGTCTTCTCTTGCTGGCCATCTAACTTCAGTTTTTCCTTTTTCCTCTTCTATATAAATGTGAATACTTCTCACTATTTTAGATAAGTTATTAACTTTTGCATGAATTTTATTAATAGCGTAACAAATGGGAAGAAGAAACTCCATTTTAATTTGTTTAGAATGTTCTTCATCCTTGGAATGTTCTTCATCCTTGCCGAAGATTTTGAGCTTAATGCCACAAATATAACTCTTGGATAAGATAACTTTATTATCACGATAACAATCTGTAAAATCCATCTCCTGATGCAGGGTGATTTCTATCTTTTTATTTCTGATGGGATCTCTCAGGGAAATTACTCGATTATCTCTCTTTTTTTTCTGTTTATACAAAACGACCTCCTATATAGCATTGTCGGGCTAGGAAAATCAAACTTACACCATTCAAGAGCAAAAATAAAATAACAAAAACACATAATCACATATGAAATTAATTTTTTATCTATTATTATGAAATATAATGATATTTATATCCGATAAATTTAAAGCTGTCGTTCGCAAGGCGGTCGCTTATGAGGCGAATCCAATAATAACAATATCTTATATACGCAATTAACTTGAAGATGCGGGTTTTAAAATCTGGAAGTTATCAGTCAACCGAGTGGTGAGTTCTTTCGCTTTTTCTGGCAATGTGACATGAAAAAAGTGGCGCAGCGTTTCACGGAATGTTTTGGTATCCGGAAAATAGACATTGTTTCGTACCTGCTCATTCACATACTTCCATAATCGCTCAATCGGGTTGAGATTAGGGCTGTAAGGCGGCAGGTAGTGCAACTCAATATTCAAAACCTCGGCAAAAAATTGGACGACTCCGGAACGGTGATAACCCGCACCATCCAGAATAATGTGGATTTTTTGCGAAAGTGGATAGGTTTCCCGGATTGAGCCGAAAAAAAGGACGACATTTTTCGCGTTAATCGTCGGATATTCACGAACAATAGTCTCTTCAATCCGTTGTAAATTAAGGGCACCCATGATGTTGAGTCGAGTACGACTGCCTGTGGTTTCAACCACTTTGACGTGCTTCCGCCCGCTCTTCATCCAGCCATAACTTAATTTTGTGGACAGGGTCGGGTGAACCGCATCAATAAATAAAATAGGCGCATTCTGGCCACATTCTTCTTTCAGCGCGTTGTAGGTTTCAATAAACTGTTGCTGTTTATCCGCATCAAATTTATGCGGAGCACCCATTGGCTTCTTGTAGCTGAAACCTTGACGGTGAAGCCATTTCGTCATTCCTGCGACAGTGAAAGTCACCTGCCATCGTGCCCGAACATAGGCCACAATTTGTGCGGTAGTGTGCATCAAATTTGCCATCAGATACTCAACTAATTCTGTTGTTTGTTCGGCAGACAAACGGCTTTCAGAGCCCCCATTTTCAGGGGCGAGTTTTTCCTCAGAGAAGTAATCTTTCAGATGGCGGCTCACCGTACTTTCATGGATCCGCAAAGCCTGAGCAATCATCTGGGCAGTCCAGCCTTCTGAGGCCAAAAGCACGGCCTTGATGCGGTCACGTACTCGTCCATCGCGAGTCGTATCATGCATCAATTCGAGGGCGTCTTTTTGGGCATCTGTTAGATTAATTTTCATGGGCGCAATCATGATCTGATACAAATGAAAAATCAAGCATCTTCAATGACGACGGGTATACATGGTGATTATTTTCAACTGCTCATGTGGGATTCTCACAACTGAAAATTTTTTGCAGTTGATGCTTTTGTACATACGGGATTTTCCCTCATGTAACTTAATGACTAACGACAAATCTGACGGCAGAGCAAAGCCCTAATTCGGGATTTGGTGGTAAGATATTGATATTTAAGCAGACCTCGAATTCTGGGATCTGCTTATAATTTGAGCGACGATAATGTCGGTATGCAAAACCCAATATCTGATAATCGGACTTTGTACGTAACTGATAGTTACTCGCAAATGACGGTGAGCGTAAATGATATTTACGCACAAAATTTGCACAACTCAATAAGAGGTGTGGACAAAAGAGTGAGTCAAAAACAAGGGGTTAATTCGTTTTGTCCAGCACATAAAGTAACCATTGGGATTTTCCCAACCGTTGAAATAAAGACGAATTTACGGAAGATATGTCTCGGGTGGTCAAAGTGACCACCTCGGACAAATCAATGAGTTAATCAACCATCACGGAAATCGTAATAGTTGCAATTGGTCATTTATCCCGTGTGCGTGGTACAGATATAGCGCAGTTATTTTGCGTTTTTTTCGCTGAGGCGTGATTTTTGAATAAATTCGCTAAATCTGTATTGTGAAAATCACAATACAGGAGGGCTTGAGTTTAAGCCGTCCAGCACAAGGTTACTTAATGTAACTGAGTGACTGAGTACGTATTACGTTCGCAGTGGGTCATTTTCGTATAATTGATTGATTTTTATCATGATGAAAAAACCAGATCACCTAAAGGCTGTGGAAAATAGCACGAAGACAGAAGAATGCCCCTCGATAGTCACCACAGTTACAGGGAAGATTACCGTTGCCTCCAAGCGTATAAAGTGCCAGACAGGTAACGCTACTATGTAAAAGCGCAGTGATTACCCATTGAGTGCCATTGCTTTAATGAGATGGCGCTCTCGGTGATGCTGTTACAGAAAGGTCAGGCGATCACTGTTATGGGAAAGGCTTCTTACTGGAAGGGCTATCAGTTAGCTGTCAGCTCAATCACTCAATAGGTTCCGACGAAATTCGTCGCGACTTCTATAGCTCGGAACGTTAAACGTACCAACCTACTCACTGAATACGATATTCGTCGTCAGTCATTAGCTCAGTACATTTAGTGTATTGACCTCACTTCATTGATTATGGGGATATCAGATAACGACGAAGGAAATAGATTAATACAGTGGAAGGTAACAAAATATTTAGGGGGCATAAAAAGGGGCACTAAAGAAATTAGTTAAAAATAAATGTAATTTATTCAATAAGTTATTTTTATTTTCCAGTCCCGTCCTGACCAAATAAAAACTTGCTTTAGTATCAGCGAGTTAGCGTTAAGAAAGAGCCACCGTAAAGGTGGCTTTTTTTATGACTCAAATCACCTTTCAGAACATTTTCAAAAGATAATTTCCTTTCATTGAATAGCCAGTCATTTTTTCTGATTACCTACCACGGGAACAATTTCAGTTTTTCTGTCATACCTAGCTGTCTGACCGATATCTTTGTGGCCTGAAATAGCTTGTTTTTCTTGTAGCGTTCCTTCCAGATCAGAGATGCCTTTTGCTTTCAAATCGTGAAAGGTAAAGTTGAAACGTAATTCAGGATATTTCTGTGCGGCAATTTCTTTGGCTTTGAGCCAGCGGCTATTAAATCCATCTCTGGAATATATCTTACCGTTGGCTTGGTGGATGACATACAGGCTGTGCAGGCCTTCTTTCAGTGGCAAAGAATTAGCCAGCTTGATAGCTTTCCTTAATCGTTCAGACCATCCCTTTATCTGACTTTTCCCTGTCTTGTGCTGTTTGATATAAATTCCTGCTTCCATGAGTTGGGATTTACTCAGTGCTAAAATATCTTTTTGCCTTGCACAACAAAGGTAAGCGATCTCCATTGCAACCTGAATAACAGTAGGGGATACTTCATAAAGCGCTTGATACTCTGCATCTGTGATATAGCGTTCCCGTGAGTTTTCTCGGTACTGTTTAACACCCTGACATGGGTTTTTCTTCACCAATCCGCGTTCGTATCCCCAGCGGAACACCCTCGACATAAAAGATTTTTCCCTGTTAGCCTGTGTTCTGCTCTGTAATCCTCTCTTATCCATGTATTTTCGGATATGATCGGGTCTAATGTTGTTTGGGTTCATCTTGCCGAAAACCGGAACGACCTTTTTTGAATACTTCCGATAGTCACTCTGCGTATCTTTTGCCAGCTCAATAAAATCCGCTGAATGTAAAAAATCATCTACCAGTGATCCGTAAGTAAACGTGGCTTTTTCTTCGTTCACTAACTGCTCATAATGGTTCCATACAACGGATTTATCGACGATCAGAGCACATAGACGTATTGTGCGACCATCTGGGTGCTTGAATTCGTACGCAGACCTCCCACGAAACACTCGGGGAGGCATCCAGTTATCCTCTGATGAAAATCAGCAATAAAGGACTGGAATTCATCCAGCAATGGGAAGGACTAAAGCTGAAAGCCTACCCTGACCCGGCAACAGGTGGCATCCCGTGGACGATTGGTTATGGCCATACGAAAGATGTGAAGCCCGGTCAAGTAATCACAGAGCAGCAGGCCGAAGCTTTCTTGCATGATGACCTCATACCCGCTTACGCCACACTGGAGCGATTGGTTAAGATGCTACTGACTCAAGGCTAGTTTGATGCTCTGTGCTCCTTTATCTTCAATTGCGGTACCGGCAATTTCTCCGGTTCTACTTTGCTAAAGAAAATCAATGCCGGTGATTATGCAGGTGCAGCGTCAGAATTTCCCCGATGGAATAAGGCGGCTGGTAAGGTGATGAACGGCCTGACTCGGCGTAGGGTACTCGCCAATGCCAAGACTGAAATTGACACTCTTCGGGCTGATGTTGCCGCTGGCCGTCGCAAGTTGCGCATCAAAGCCATCTGTCCCGTGTCTGAAACTACTTCCTCCCGCAGCATGGTCGATGCAACCACCGTCGAACTCTCTGGAGAAACTGGATCAACTGTTCTCGATATCCGAGAAGACATCATCAACGACCGGGCAAAACTGAAATATTTGCAGGATTACGTTAATACAGAGTGTAGGAGGAATAAATGAGTAACGTGCTAACTCTCGGTATAGACCAAAACCAGTATTTGAGAAATAGAGTCTTAGCAATGCTTCACAATGGTGATTAAACGCGTCCATCCGCCCCCATTGCGGGCGCTTGCTCCCCCGCCTCGCCCGCACACAAAAAGGGCGTGTTTTTGTGCAGTTGTGCATCGGCGCGGAGACCTTGCCCGCACTGGCCTTGGGCGGGGTAGTTATGCCGGGAAAAATTGTGCAATTTTACGCAAAATTGTGATGCGATTTTACAGGCAAAAAACACCGGTATTTGACGGCAGATGCTCTGTGAGATAAGTTTTCATCATGACTCGCCATTCAGTGAAGCTGCACGATAGGTAAGGGCGTTAACATGAAAAAAGAACTGGATGAATTTGACGGTTTTTAAGCTGAAACTTAACACCAAGAGGCGGGTAATATAATCCCGCCTTATTTGTGGATGAAAGAAAAATGGCTTTAGGTGCAACAACGCATGGATCGTCAATCATGCCATTATCTTACTGATTAGATGTTTCTCAGGCGCTCACCCAATGTCTCCAAAATGAACGCGTTGACCGAAATATGGTGTTCGGTTGCAGCCTGATTTAACCGTTCGCCAAACGATTCGGGATAACGTAAAGTAAACGTTTTTGTTTTTTCACGTTTCTGATAAGGCTCGATATTGGCGGAACGGCAGTCTTCTAGATATTCATTCAAAGACAATCGTCCTTCAGCATGCAGCCCAGCAATACTGTCAGCCACAAAATCACAATAACCGGATAACCCTAAAAACTTCCCCCGAAACATACCGAGTTCAGGGACATAACTAATCACCGCCGAGAGTCCGGCGATCTCCATAATATTCGTATTTTGCTTACTCATGATGGTGTGACTCCTATACTTTCCAACCATTCCCGTAATCCCGCCACAGCCCCTTTGTCTGTGTCGGGTGACGGATGGGGGCGATGAAAATTGGCAATACTCCCATTCAGCAAAAATTTACAACGCGAACCCCGACCTTCCTTGATTTCACCGCCCAATGCCTTGATTAACGATTCAATATCTGACCATTTAATTCCCGACGATACCGGCGTTTTAAAAATTTGTTCTAAGGTACGTTGTTGCCTCGTTCGGAGCGCGGAAATCTGTTTGTTCATATTCCAATACACCACGACTTCAAATAATGAAGTCATATTAATGAAGAGAAAGAGTGAAGTCAATTATGAAGTCATAAAAATAAACAACCCGCACGGTAACAGCGGGTTTTATCGTTATTCGTGACAGATCACACCCTCACAATAGCAGTGTATTACCTGCGTTATGCCTGAATTTGATTGCTGATTTACCTGACCCCTTCGGAAAAGCGTTACAACCCCCAAAAACACCCTATAACCTACTGATGATAAACAATTCTCATGTAACGTTTTAACCGTTACAAAGCATTACAAAACAGGGAGTAAAACATTACACCCTTATAAATCAATAGGTTATATTTTTGATTTGTAACCTTTCAGAACCGTTACACGTAACGGCAAAGTAATGCTTTTGTAACGTTTTTAGGTTTCTATATTTTTATTAATAATCAATAAGATAAAAGACTATTTTAATTTTGTAACGTTTGTAACGCTTTTCCGACCCCCCATAAATTTTCAATATTTATAAAATAGATTAAATAATAGTCAACCCTAACTCTGTTATTTACAGATTTACTGACTTTACAGTTATTCAGAATATTGATGACGAGCGCTCGATGAGTTGATGAAAGATTATTTACATGTATTAGTCGCAATTTGAGACGATCAGCTACCGACATCAACATCATAAAGTCCAAAATTTGACCTTTGGTATATTAACTACGGGGAAAATAAATCATGTCTTGGAGACAAAACAAGTACCGGAAGAGAGATTTTTTAAGCGCTCTATTGACAATGAATGCAACTATGCTGACAGAGAGAATCCTTATGGTTGTAATATTCCATTGTGTGCTATTTTACCATGTCATGTGTTGTGAAAATGTAACTATTAGGTAGATATCAATATGAACAAGTATGAAAACTTTTGGGATATTGGCCCACACTCACCTTTACCTGTTGAACATACCTTTCATGCGTTCGTTCGAGGATATGGTGGGTCTGTTATTTCTGATGCATTGCCGGGAAATCCTGATTTTAAAAACGCTGATTATTCATTTAAAGAGAATGGCGTATTTGGTGAATTGAAAGAAGTTGAGACTGAATTTCTTAATCAAAAAGGAGCGAAAAAAAAATTCGGAATAATGATGGAGAAACTTCGGGAAGAATGTCCAGATTGGGAATCAACTCTTAAGGAAGGGAACTTCTACCCAGAATGGTTTAAAAGTGAACTTATAAGATTATTCAGACCAGGAATAACAAGGATTTTAAAAAAAGCTAACACACAGATTAAAGAAACAAAAAAACACTTCCATGCTCCCGAAGCTTATGGGGTTTTATTCTTTGTTAATGATGGATTTACTGGGGTTCCACCTAACTTAGTTCAGGATATAGCTTGTGATGCTCTGTTACATTCTTATTCATCAATAGATTGCTTTGTATATATGACTTTAAACAGATATATAGAGATTTCTAATTCGAATGAACCACAGTTAATTTGGTCACCTAATTATAGCAATAGAGCTGAAGTTTCATTTGTTGAATTTATAGATAACCTAGGCAGAAAATGGTTTGATTTTCTAGAAGAAAAAATAGGTAATTTCACATCTCGGCATGAAAGTGACAATAGGGATGTGCTCCACGGTTCTAAAGCAATTATCTTACCAAAATAAAAAGAAATACATGACTTAATACAAGTATAAAAACAATTCTTATAATATAGATTGATGACGTCTCCAACGTGTTGATTATCTGTAAGTAGTAATGGTCGCAATAAGCCAATTAATAAGCGATAGAGTAGATTGCCCTGAAAGGCAATCTACATGTTGTAGTATCAACTCATATACAGGCTCTTAAGCATTAAGCCTTTCAAAACACGCATCCAATGTCTTGTACTTACATGATTTTCTTTGTGGTGTTTTGAACGCGTTCTGACATAAATACGCTTGGGCTTTTTCCAGCCAAAAACAGGTTTCCGACCACGCCCGTTGGAGTAGGTTTTCGATTATGGGCCACAGCCAGACTTCCGTATTTTGGGCTGCTTTGAGCAATGAAACGGCGGGGAATAATCTGCTGGCCAGCGAACGTCTGAGCAACAGAGCCAGCAAACTCAGCCAAATGAGGCCCGTGACTAACGTTTCTTTTCTCGTGGCAAATCGATGCCAGTTTGTGTGTGATTTTAACTCTTTGAACAGCAGTTCTACTTGCCAGCGGCAACGATAAATATCCATGATGTCATTAGCCGTAAATTCTTTCACGGACAAGTTGCTCAACCAGAGACAAAAGCGTTTTTCTTCGGCAAACCAGCGACGAATTAAGCGAAATTCATAGCCATTACGCCGACAAATCAGATCCAGCACTTCGGAACGGTTGGTTCGGCGAGTGATGGATTTCAGCGGCTTATTGAGCAGCTTGGACAATAATTTCCCCTGACCATTGCGGGCCACCACTATCTGAGGATTAAGGGACTTGCTGATCTGCACCCCAAAAGTTGGACGCTATACTTCAACTTAAGGGGTGCTTTTTATGAAGAAGAAAAGATATTCTCAGACATTCAAGCTGAAAGTGGTTCTGCACTACTTATCACACCCAGATTGCGGATACAGTCGAACCGCATCACTTTTCGGACTGCATCGTAATTTGGTAAACAAGTGGATTGATATTTATCGCGTTCATGGTGAGCATGGACTGAAAAAATCATTGAACAGGTCTTATTCTTTTGAATTTAAAAAGCATGTCGTACTGACCATCCAACACGAAGGACTTTCATTATCTGAAGCCATGAAACGCTTTAAACTGAAAGATACAGGGATGATATCTCGATGGTTGGCTTTGTACAGAAAAGGGGGCATTGAGCTACTGAAGCCCCGCAAAAGGAGCAGAAAAGCATGTACGCGCAACGCTGCCACCCAATATAAACCGGAGTCCACAAAAAGCGCAAAATCGCCCCCTGAACTTTTGGATGAGTTAGCTTATTTACGGGCGGAGAACGCCTATCTAAAAAAGCTCACCGCCTTAATTCGGAAGGAAAAAAACACATATCAGCAAAAACAAAAATTATCACCGAATTGAGGCAATTTTTCCCGCTGAAAACTTTACTGAAGGTTGCAGAGATATCACGCAGTACATCCTACTACCACCAGAAAAAGACTCAGCAAAAAGATAAATATGCTGATGTAAAAATCCATATCTATGATATTTATCATCAGCATAAAGGTCGGTACGGGTACAGACGGATAACGTTAGCACTGAGAAAACAACAGATTCATTTAAATCATAAATGCGTGCAGCGGTTAATGCAGACGATGGGGCTGAAATCGCGGATAAGGGCTAAAAAATACTATTCATACAAAAGAGAAACCGGCTCTGTTGCGGATAATCTCTTGCACCGTCAATTTGAAGCAGAACAGCCTAATATGAAATGGGTGACAGATGTCACAGAATTTAACCACCGGGGGGAAAAGCTGTACCTGTCACCCATGATGGATCTCTTTAATAGAGAAATAGTTGCTTTCCGAACTTCCCGTAAGCCGGTCTTTGATTTGGTTAAAAATATGTTATCTGATGCAATGGAAAAGCTGAAATCACATGAGAAACCCCTGATTCATTCCGACCCGGGTTGGCAGTACCAGATGATTCATTATCAGAACCAAATAACAGAAAACGGGCTCATACAAAGCATGTCTCGCAAAGGTAACTGTTTAGATAATGCCGCTATGGAGAGTTTTTTTGGAATATTGAAATCTGAGTGTTATCACGGAGTGGAATTTAGCTCAATCGATGAGTTGGAAAAGACGATAACCGATTATATTTATTACTATAATCATGACGGAATCAAAATTAAATTGAATGGATTGAGTCCGGTTGAGCACAGAACTCAATCCATTATGGGGATATAATATATGTCTAACTTTTTGGGGTCAGATCATGCTTCCCCTGACAATAAACGAACCACCGGAAAGTGACACTTGCTCAAAATACGCAAAGTCGACATAACCGGCATCGGCCAATAATAATTGGTCACGTAACATCGCCGGTACAGGCAGGTAAGCCCGCTCAGGGGCGGTATCTGCGGTCACGGTCATTTTTACCGGTGACTGAGTCAGCAAGGACATTGTCATGTGACATTCCACCGCGGCCCCCGTTGTCCTGAAGCGATAGGGAAAAACATCGGCCAGGGCAGAATGGACTTTGAACGAACTCCCATCTTGGAGAATAACCTGTTTAAATTTCATGAGTTTTTGGGGTGAGGAGACCTGTTTCTCCACCCATTGCGCCATGGCAAATCTGACCAATATTTTGACAAATTCGACAAAAGCCGCTTTACGGAGCTGGTTATAAAAGGGGCGGTAACTGACTGGTTGCTTTTTATCCGGGCACAGGCCATTAAATTTTTGGTGTAACTGGGCAATAGACGTGATTTTACCCGTGCTCAGTGCAGCGATAAGGCTGAGGATCAACACGTGGGGCTCGATATTTCTGATGCGTTTCATAAACGCACATTGGAAGGCAATATGTTGCAAAGAAATGTCACTGAAGAATTGCATTAACTGGTGTTTTATAGCGATAATCGTCACAGGCTTCATCCGTGGTTTTGATATGAGTTTGGCGACGATTATCAGATCATAAATGAAGCCTTTTTTCTACCTAAAATAACGCGTTATTGCTTAAGATCCTGTATATGAATGTGGCTGCGGTATCAAAATAGCGATCACTTTGGTTTTCTGCGATTTCGACCTCAAATATAACAGCTAACATGATTATCTCCTTGAAGGACAGAAAACGCTAAGATATCTTGCTGGTTTCATTATTACTTCGGTAATTAACGAAATATGAATGACTTTAACCTTGAAGAAAGCGTTGCGATGATTGCGGCGGTGCTTGCAGATCGCACTCGTACCCGTATGTTGTTTCTGATGATGGATGGTCGCGCTTATACTGCAACGGAATTAAGTGCGGCATCTGATGTTGCACCTTCGACAGCCAGTGTTCATTTAAATCGATTGGCAGAAGGGAAACTGGTGATCTGCGTTAAACAGGGACGGCATCGTTATTTTAAAATTCACAGCGAAGAAGTGGCTGCATTGCTGGAAAGCATGATGCACTTTGCCAATCGCAATCACAGGAATATCGCCATAATTTCCACACCAAAATCACTGCGTTTTTTCCGAACCTGCTATGACCATATGGCAGGGGAAATTGCGGTAAAAATCCATAACAGTCTGCTTACGAACCATTGGATGACTCGTGATTATCAATTGACGCAGAGGGGGAACGATTTTTTGCTTTCTATTGGCGTGTGTTGTGATGCTGAATCCTCGTCAAGGCGTAAATTTGCCTGTTCTTGCCTTGATTGGAGTGAACGGCATTTTCATATTGGCGGATTTCTGGGTGCCTCGTTGTTTAAGACATTTTTACAGAAAAAATGGGCGATTAGACAATTAGATAGCCGTGAATTGATATTGACGGAGCAAGGAAAAAGAATGCTTATGCAAAAGTTTGGTGTGGATATAAATTGATAGTGATTTGGAATAGCCTACCGTTTTTAAATTCAGCCTCTTTATCCGAATACGAAGGGTGAATTTAGTTCTCTCAATACGTTGAGTAAATTTTTTTCCTGCTGCGATCACCAAATACATGCGCCACTATCTGCTTCATACTATGAGTGACTTCCGGCGATATATTGGGGATGAGACAGGCCTCAAGTACCACCCAGAACAAATGATACTGGGATTGCAGAAGTATGTTAGGGGGCTGTGTTGGTGAACTATGAGTAGGACGGTAAGAATGAACCGTCCTACTTGATGTTATTAGAAACAAATTGGAATTGGAATACCAAGGGGTAGCAGTTTGCAGATTTCCGTGCAAGCTTTCCATGCTGGGCTATCTGGGGGGAATATATTACAGGCCAGGGCATAAGACTGCATTGAAACTAAAAGCGTAGCGCCTGCCAGTAGGCCAGAAAGAATATATTTTTTCATATTACTCTCCACGTGTAACGTTATTATCGAAAGATTAATAAGCTTAATAATATTAGCTCCACCTAACAATAATCCAATAACGTTCAATAATTAGTCAATGATTGAAATTAAAGTCAATATTTCTTTACCCATTCCCTTGATTGGTTAAAGGAATGAATCTTTGAGGAATCAGCTTATGGCTGATGCTACCTCGTGGGGCTGATCTCCTAAAAGATTAATTAGACGTCCGTGTCCAGATGCCGACAGAGCTGGTGTGGAATTTGAAGCAGAATGAGGTGGATGGTGTTGAAATGGGTAAACAGGCAAAGTAAAGGAATGATTAACTCGCGGGAGACTGCGGGTTAAAAATTGTTGATGTGTTTTAAGATTTAGATGAGAGTTATAATCAACGAAATATTTTCTTATAATTCAGAATATATGATTTTGGGTTTGCGTGACAAAGCATATCATATGCTTCATAAACTATTTTTTTGATCTTGAAGATTGTTACGTACCATACAATATCTCTCTGATTATCCAAGTAATCAGCTCAATACTCCAACGTGAACGCAGGCAGCCAAAATACTGCGGGGAGTGCTGTAATAAGAACGACAGCAAACTAAAAAAAGTGGCGCTAAATTCCAGATCGCAGGTCTTCCTGACGGTAAACTTTTTAATCCTTCCAGCCCATACAACGTAAACCAATTTATCCAACGATTAACCGAAAAACGTGAACAATGAAGGGCTCTGGAGAGGGCAGAAACGGTTTTTCCTTCATGTAACATTAAGAGTGCCATGAGTCGGCGTGCATAATCTTTATCCCAGGTTTTATGAATAAATTTTTTCATCTGACGTCGTTCACTTCGGGGTATGGGTGCTATGATTGGCATCACTCAGTCTATTTTGGGATTTTTTTGATTTGGCGATTAATCAGATCGCAAAAACCGGACTGAGTTCCCTTCAAGTGATCGCTGAGTTATAGCAGAATCATAAGTAAGTTGAGTTTGAGTGTCCGAAGGAAATCAGCCGGGTGGAATAATGGCTACATGGAAGCGCGGTTATTTAATCAATTTTAGCCTACCAAAATTTCATGCGTAACCCCTGAGGACAGAACTCGTTTCGATGCTGCGTAAAGGACAATACTCACAATCCGAAGATATGACATTGTCACCGGCAGAGATGTTTTATCGATTGGCTGAATAAAAAGCAAACCAACTCCACATTGACTCAGACTTTCTCTGTTAATGCAACAGAACCATATTACCTGACCTCACCTTAATGCGACAGAACCCTCTGAAGATACTTAAATAATTATTAGAAAATTTTATTTTATATGGATAACCATCATAAATAGTTATTAAAATAATAAAAAATGAAATTTCTATTTAAATTAAATTAAATTAAATTATTTATAGTGAGAACTATGTAATTAGTATGGAAAACCAAGAGTGCAATTCACCACATGATGATGAAAAAATTACAAATTTATGATGGAATGTCGCCGTTTTCGTGAAAGTAAAATAACTTTGAAAAAAGTAAATTTAATGATATCACCTGATGACATTCCTTATATTCATTAAATAACATAATTAATACGGTATCGTGATTAACCTTAATTCCCCGCTCCGTCCTCATTTCCTCGAGATTGCGCAGGCTCAGAGCGTAGGACAGCATTGGGCCATGATATCGACAGAGTAATGGAGGCGTTTAAATGCGTTTCGGATCAGGGACATCGTTCTGGATTTGCTCAAAAACAGAGGCGCTTATCCGATGTTCCGCTAATGCGACAGAACCGACAGATTTTACTCTTTCCAGTCCATATTTGCCTTGAGCAAAAATAGGCGAAGTCGTAAGAGATTAAACTGTTAATTTATTGTATTATCACGAGTAATTGGTGAATTATTATGCGTTTAGCTCCATCTTCGGACTCTTTATCTGTCAGGGAAAAACAGGCTAATTTACCTAAATTTAACCCGGCCACGTTTGATAAGTACGCAGAACTCTATGAAAGAATGACTTCTTGGCCTTATCGCCAGGAATTAGAGCTTCCAACGTTAGCAAAATTACTTGGAGATCTCTCCAGTTTAAATGTTCTGGATTTCGGGTGTGGGCCTGGCGTAATTTCACGTTGGTTGAATGAACGGGGCACAAAACGCATTGTCGGCTATGATATTTCCGAAGGCATGCTTAGTTATGCCCGCCGACGTGAGGAAAAAGACCAGCGCAGAATTCACTATATTTCAAAGATTAATGAAGATTATAACGTATATTTCGATATAGTCCTTGCTGTTTATGTGATGCCTTATGCGGCTAACTACGCGGACTTAATGGCGATGAGCCAAACCATGGCCAGGGTATTAAAACCAGGAGGGCGGCTGCTCACACTCCCTATCCACCCTGATTTCAATTCAGATCCCGAATATTATCGCCCCTTTGGCTTTCGTCTGATTGAAGAGCAGCCGCGCACGGACGGTAGCGCCCTTCGGCTTCATATCTGCCAGCCACCTTACGATATCAATATACAGGCCTACTATTGGTCGCGTCCGACACTGGAAAATACGCTACAACAGGTCGGTTTTCAGACGGTAAACTGGAAATCGTTGAATGTGCCGGTCAATACCCTGATCCCGAATCTTTCATCCTACGTTCAATGCCCGCATGCCGCCATTCTTGAATGTATAAGGGGGGATGCATGTTAATCAATGTTGGCCAGTCCGCCTTCTCCCCTTTAGTTTCCGACATTGAGCATATCGACCGGCATGAGTGGGATGCGTTGGTTTCCGATAATGACTTTTTTCACAGTCACGGCTGGTTAGGTGGACTGGATTACGCCTTGGGCAAGGGAGACGTTTTTACACTGTACGGCAATGCGGGATTGTTAGGCGGTTGCGCACTCTGGGGTGGCGAAGATCAGTCCGGGCTGTTCTATCTGCCAGACTACTTCCCCGGATTGGACGGTCCTTGGCAATACCCCTTCTTGTGGGGCGGAGCCCGCCGTTCCACGCACAATGAAATCCCCTGCGTGCAGGGGAGCTGCCGGGGTGAAACATTGTCGACCATGGCTGAAATGCTTGCCCAGTTGGCCGGGACCCGGGGATATTACGCAACGATTATGCCTTTTATGCCGCTGCATCAGGCCCTCGAGGTTGCCCGTTACTATCCCCATGCTCGGGTATTGATGCATTCAGGGGAAGCGACCCTATCGGTACCGGCCGGGGGGCTTGATTCGCAATTACAACAATTATGCTCCCACCACAGGGTAAGAGCCAACGCGGAACTGGCTGCTTTTGCCCGCTTAGGAAACCGGGTGGAATGGTGCCGACTGGACGATTATCTACTGGAGGCGGCGGCAGAACTTATTGCTAATAACCGGGGAAAATACGGTAGCCATCAAGGTATTGACTGGATGCAGCGCATATTTGATGGACAAAAAAAATCCTCAGTCATCAACACCGCGGTGGCTGCTGTAGCCAAACGCGATGAGCAGATCCTGGGGGTAACCATCTTCTACCGTTTTGGTGAAACCCTTCATGCCCGTTATTACGGTTCGAATTATCAGATAGACGATAACGACTTCCGTTATTTCGTGCTGAACTATTACTCCTCATTAGATTACGCGGCGAAAAACGGGATCCGTGAATGCCGGCTGTCCATCTCCGCCCTTAGAGCCAAAACGCGGCGTGGTGCAAAAATAGAGCCGCTCGCCGCGCTGTTGCTGTTCGAAAATGCCGTCCCTCTATCAATAAGTGAATGTGAAGACTATAACCGCCTTTTTTACCAACATTACCAACAACAATTCGGCACACACCTGACCCACGACTGGGCGCTGCTTGATTGAAGGAGAACCTGATGCTGCATCTGATGTATTTACTGAAACCGACACAAAAAGCCCATTTGGATATGACCGCATTTTGGCATTGGGTGGAAAAACGCGACGAATGGTTCTACCGTACACTAGAAATGACTGGAGAACGCCGTTGGTATGTCCGCACTATTGGCGATAACGTCCATTGTCTGGAACATTACGTTACATTCGCCGACGAAGCCGCGTGGGGACAGTACCGCAGTGCGGTGTCAAAACTCTGCAAAGATCCCGAATGGGAAAAAATCCGCACCGAGCAATCTCTGTGGTGGGAAATCCTTGATTCAAGTTTGTTGAACGACGCACCTTTTATCGTCAATCTCAGGAAATAATATGAATCTAATACAACGCAGTCTGTATTTTACTCAATTTGGTCGCTGTGAAAAGTTTTTGGAGATTCCCTAGATTGAAATGTCAGCATCTCTCTTTTCAATTGAAATCCCTCTGTTAATTCCTTGGCTGTCTATGTCACAATGATAGCTTAAACACAGCCTGAGGGGATTAAGTCTAGCTCCATGCTGTGAGAATAAATGGGATACAATTATGGAAGAAAAAATACAATCTACCCACACACCTGAAACTGAAGGCTCGCATCTACAGAGAAGTCTCACTAATCGACATATACAGCTTATAGCAATTGGTGGTGCTATAGGGACTGGTCTGTTTATGGGATCAGGCAAGACCATCTCTCTTGCGGGGCCATCGATCATCTTTGTATATATGATCATCGGATTTATGTTGTTTTTTGTTATGCGCGCAATGGGCGAGCTATTACTCTCCAATCTGCACTATAAATCGTTCAGTGATTTTGCGGCAGACTTGCTAGGGCCGTGGGCCGGTTTTTTTGTGGGTTGGACTTACTGGTTTTGCTGGGTAATTACTGGCGTTGCTGATGTTGTCGCGATTACCTCTTATGTCAGTTATTGGACGCCTGACTTTCCTGAGTGGGCAACTTCGCTATTGTGCGTTTTGATATTGCTGACATTGAATCTCGCGACGGTAAAATTGTTCGGAGAGCTGGAATTCTGGTTTGCCATGATCAAAATCGTTGCGATTGTTGCTCTGATTGTCATAGGCGGTATTTTGATTGGCACCCATTTTCAATCTCCTGCGGGGCATACTGCTGCATTATCCAACGTCTGGAATGATGGTGGTATGTTCCCGATGGGGCTGAGTGGGTTTTTTGCCGGATTTCAGATTGCGATATTTGCTTTTGTCGGTATTGAATTGGTGGGAACCGCCGCCGCAGAAACCAAAGATCCGATGAAATCCCTGCCAAAAGCAATTAATGCCATTCCGATCCGGATTATCACATTCTATGTGCTGGCTCTGATTGTGATTATGTCAGTCACGCCCTGGCGTTCGGTTGTTACGGATAAAAGTCCGTTTGTGGGGCTGTTTGTCCTGATTGGGCTACCGGCTGCGGCCAGCATTGTGAATTTTGTAGTGCTGACTTCTGCGGCATCTTCGGCAAACAGTGGGGTTTTTTCTACTAGCCGGATGTTATTTGGTTTGGCGAAAGAAGGGGATGCACCGAAGCAGTTTAGTCGTTTATCCCGCCGTTCGGTTCCTGCATCGGGATTGATCTTTACCTGCTTATGCCTCTCTTTTGGCGTCATTCTGATTTATTTTATTCCTGATGTGATGCGGGTCTTTACACTGGTGACAACCGTTTCTGCTACTCTGTTCATGTTTATCTGGAGCATGATTTTGTGTTCCTACCTGGTTTATCGGAAACGCCGCCCTGCGCTGCATAAGGCATCTATTTATAAAATGCCTTTTGGCATCGTTATGTCATGGCTGTGTTTGGCTTTCTTTGCTTTTGTACTGGTATTACTGTCCTTGCAGCCAGATACCCGACAGGCATTAATCGCCACACCAGTCTGGTTCATTATTTTAGTGATCGGGTTCCAGATTGTGAAAAAACGCAGAACTCGCCTTTATCGCTGAGTAAGGATCAATCCTAATTAATCAATGGCCCGGATCCAGGGCCATTTTTTTACCTACAGCGTGATATTGCTGAGCGGTTGGGCTGCCATGATTGTTCCCTGATGGAACCTAAGTTGCCATGTACCGGATACAGATAATTGCCAAATAGATGAACGAAGCGCTTTATTGAATGGATGGCCTGATTTATTTATTTCGTAGGATTGATAGGTAATCAGTGCAATATTTTTATCCAGCCATTTGATGTTAAAATCCTGCGAAAATATTGGCAAGACCATTTTAAATTCTGTGGTTAATTCATCGATTACGACTTTTTTAGAATAAACATAACCCGATTTTGCGATTTCTAGAAAATCATCATGCAAGATAGTGTTTAGCCAATCGATATTATTTCTTTTTTCTTTATGCAGGCTGATTTCGAGATTTTTGAGTAATTCAAAAATAGCTGAATTTTTTTGATGCATATACGGCTCCGAGAATAGACAGGTATGTAAGAATAATTTTGACGATACTTTTGTTATTATTTAAATAAATTTTAAATATGCTATTTACATTTATTTTTTTATCAGGTAGTTATAAAAGGGTCAAGTTGAAAAAGAGGTTCATATGGAAATTATAATTAGGGCCGCTGAGTCAGAAGATGCCGAGCACTTTCAACGAATTTTTAGCCACCCCGATGTGTATCCGAATACATTACAACTTCCATGCCCTTCGCGTGAAATGTGGCGGGAACGTATTAAGGAAAATAAAACTAGGGGAACTATCCATTTTGTTGCTGAGATAGACGGTAAGGTTGTGGGTAAGGTGAGTTTATTTACTCTGGATAATCCAAGACGCAGGCATGTAGTAGGAGTTGGGATTAGTGTTGATGCTGATTATTCTGGCAAAGGTATTGGTTCAAAAATGATGGAATTCGCGATTGATTATGCTTTTAATTGGCTGGCTGCGGTTAGAATTGAGTTGGAAGTTTTTACCGATAATGAAAAAGCAATAGCCCTATACACCAAATTTGGCTTTGAAAAGGAAGGTGTTTTACGTAAGGCTTCCCTGAGAAATGGCCAATATTGTGATGTTATGGCTATGTCTATAATAAAAAATTAATTATTATGACACTGAATGATTTATGGTGTTTAAGTAGGCAGAGGAAAAGCGTTCCTTTGGTCGCTTTTCCTTCTTCCTTATATTTCTGGCTGATTACACTTAATCAGGTAATATCACAGAATTAATTCCAGTTTGTCCTGAAAGCTTCCCCTGGTTTTGAAAAACAATTTCCGCTAAAAAATCAGCGACTTTACGTATTCTGGGAGAGTGTGCCAAATCGGCCTGAATCACAAGCCAGATGGATTGATCTATTCCCAAATCATGAGAAATGCATTTAAGTTCAGTATATTGAACAATGAAATGCGGTAGTACCGCCAACCCCAGCCCCGCTTTTACGGCAGCCAATTGTGCGTTCAGTGAAGTTGTAGCCACAGATAACGGTCGGCTTTTGAGGTTTTTCTCAGTCCATCGGAATGAAGGAAGGTACGAGTAGGTCTCTGCCCAACCAATAAAACGTGCCTTTTCATATTTACCCCTCAGTATGTCAGGTGAACAAGTTGCCAAATAATCTTTGTTGCCATAAAGCCCAAATCCTAATTTTCCCAATTGACGGACGGTAACATGCCCTCGTTCAGGCCTGACGATACGAAGTGCCAGATCCGCATCCCGACGATGTAGATCTACGGTATGAATATCCGTTGTGATTTCCAATGTGAGGTCGGGATAGTTTTTCTGTAAGGTTGGTAAACTCGGTATTACTAAGTCACTCGCGAATGTTTCTGTGGTGGCGAGTCGGACTTTCCCTGAAATTGCAATCCGAGTATCGGCTTCAAGCAGAAAAGAGCTGGCGGCTATTTCCATCGCTTTGGCTTTTTCCAGCAGTTCTTTTCCGTCTTCGGTGAGCCGATAGCCAGCCTGATGGCGGAGAAATAGAGGCATCCCGAAGGTCGTTTCAAGTCGCTCAATTTTTCGTGAGACCGTTGCAATACCGATTTTTAGAACATCTGCCGCCCGACTTAATGTGCCTGTCCGTGCTATCGCCAGAAATACACGGATATCATCCCAAACCAATGATTGCGCTGTTTTATTTTTCATTTTTGGAAAATCGATTTCTATTTTTGTCTGCATATTCCGAATTTGAAATATGCCACAATGATCTCGATAAAAGCAATCCAGTCTAACGTGTGCAGAATTAAAAATAAGGTCATTACTATGCGAAATACACCACAGTCAGCTGTTGTTTTAACGTTATTTGCAACATTTTTTTGGAGCTCAAATTTTCAAGTGACAAAATTTGCGCTAGAGAGCTTGCCTCCGTGGACAGCCTCAGTTGAACGCTTTGTTTTTGCTGTCTTACCGATTTTTATTTTTATGGCATTAAAAAGTGGCATTCATGGCAAAGTGCTGAGGAAAAACCTGCTGGCATTTATTTGTCTTGGGGCAATTGGTGTGGCTGGATTCAACGGAGCGTTATTTGTTGGCCTTCAAAGCTCCAGTCCTATCACGGCTGCACTCATCATGGCAACGACACCCATTTCTGCCAATATCTTGGAAGCCATCATGAATCGTCGTTTTCCTGAACTTATCCGTGTGTTAGGAATGGGTATTAGCTTACTGGGTGTTGTTTTGGTGATCACTAATGGTCAATTGGTGGGCGGTATGGTTCATATGGCATCGGGAGATGCAATCATTTTCGCGGGTAGTCTCGGCTGGGCCATTTATACGGTGGGAACCCGTAAATTCATTACCAATGCTACGCCACTTGAGATAACCAGTTGGACGATGCTTTTTGGAGTGGTGATATTAGCGATGATCGCTTTTTTTGTTGAATCACCAATTTCTTCAATGCGATCAGGAACGTTTGAGAGTCATTTAGCGAGCGCTTATATGGGGATTGCGGGTTCATTTTTAGCTTATCTTTTTTGGAACATAGGGGTTGCGCTTAGAGGAGCAGGGAAGACAGCGATATTCTTTAACTTTGTGCCTATTTTTGCCCTGATAATACAGCTAATGATGGGAAATTCGCCAAGTTTGCCACAACTTGTTGGCATTATGCTGACTATTGTGGGAGTGCTCTTAGGGCAAGGTATTATCACGGCGTGGTTCACATCCAAAGGCATTTTGGAAAAACATTAAGGGGAAGAGCAGGCAGGATTTTCTGCCTTGCTATTTCCGATAATTGCGTAATCTCACTTGTGAGTGCATGTGAGCAGCCAATATCAAACCCTCCGCCATGACTGATTTCTGATACGGTAAACATCCTATCAAAGACACCCGCTATTAAAGCATAGATGGTGTAGTATTGCTTTATTATGCGGCTTTTCATATTCCCTCTCCATTTATTATATTGGTGGTTATATTGCTCCTGATAATTGATTCACTTGTTACTGTGCTACAATTTTAATTTATTAGGTGTTTTTATGGGAAATACCTAAAGTGTTTTATCGTTATTTTAATTCGGCGTTTTTTTATAACTGAATACAGCCCTGGCATTTCAGGGCTGTAAGTCAAATTTAATTATGAATTGCGATGTTATTTATTTTTCTCAAAATAATCAATCTCTAATAATAACGGATGTTTACCCTTAGCTAACAACGAATTGACGGCAACATCAGATAATTTAAAGGTAGCATATTTGGACTTAGACCATTCAAAGTCTTCATAAACCATGGGGGTGGTTTGACCTTTATCACTTGTCATAAATACACCAAGGGCTTTTACATTAATCGGTTCTTTGGTTCTATGTATTTTCACAGAGAAATTAAATTTCATTGAGCTTAAATCTTTTTTCGCTTTGTTAATACGGCCAATTAGAGCATCTGTTAATTTCAATTCAGCAATAATTTTCTGCTTTTTATTTGAATAAATATAGACATCGGTATTTTGTTGATTAATAGGATCTTGTGCACTGCCGACATCAATCGGAATGGTGAAATGAGCGAAGGAATCAAAATCTTTTCGATAACATTCCACAAATTCGGCATTTTTAAAAATAGTCGGGATCTTTTTTTTCGCCTCGATCAAACTCTTAGACTCTTGACGGGAATCGCCGGAAGTTGAGCAAGAAGTGACTTCAACATTCAGGTTACCTTGCACGATTTTGTGTTCTTGAGCAAGAATATCGCTGAGGTTTACTTCTGTATCTAAACCGACTTTACAACCAGTTAATGCCAGTACGGATAAAGCAATTACAGATAATTTACGCATTCCTTACCTCAAATTATTTTTTAAAATTGGCAATAGAGAAAACTATATTTTTACGCTTATATCGTCAATTATTCAGGTCACAAAATTCATTATATTACATAAAGTATTCTTGGTATTTTCATGATTGCATGCAAGATAGGATCGTTTTATTTATTAATTACATCAATAAATAAAAACATTTCATTAATTTATTTATTAATTACATCAATAAATAAATTAATGAAATGTTTTTATTTAAATGAATTGACTATCTTGATTTTTTATTTTTCCTTTTAAATAGTAGATTTTATCTATCCCTTATATTAATAACCAATATAAATATATTAAAATTATTGTATATAAAAGAAGGATTCTGGTACTATTCGCCGCACATTTGATAATTTTTTCTTTCATGGACTATAAATGAATAAAATTTGTACGTTATTATTATCTGCTGTGATGTTGTGCAGTGGTTGTGCCACCATCATTGGTGAAAAAAATCAACTTATTGAAGTCAATAGCCAGCCTTCAGGCGCCGAATTTTCAATCAAAGATGAAACTGGCAAAGTGGTTGCACATGGAAATACACCCCAAAATGTCATGCTTGAAAAATCAAATGGCCATTATTTTGGTAAAAAGAACTATCAGATAACTTTTGTGAAAGAACATTTTAAATCTTTCACTTTGCCGCTGGTAGCAAAGCCTAACGGATGGTATATCGGGGGTAATTTTGTATTTGGTGGCTTGATTGGCTGGTTGATTGTAGATCCCCTCAATGGAGGTATGTATACGCTACACCCAAAAATAGCCAATGCCGTATTGTCTGAAGCTAAATAAGATTTAAATAAAAAACCCTATCGGATATTGATGGGGTTTTCTATAATTTTGTGACAATGCACGAATAAAAAAGATAATTTGCTTTTTTTCTTTCGGGAAATGGACAAGATTTGTCATTATTCTGATCAAAAATCATATGGTGCCATATGGATAAAAAAATTATAGAAATATTGCAATATGAGTTAAAAGCAGCAACAGGAAAGGAGTTTCATCGAATAATGACAGAAATTAGTGTGCCATTGCATGAGAAAACTGGCATAGATGTTATTAGTTATGGTAATTCATTGCACAACTCTGATTCATATTATCTGATTCGTGCTTTTAGTGATTTTGATGAAATGAATAATATTTTGACTGCTTTTTATAGCAGCGATAGTTGGATCAATGGCCCCAAAATAGAGATTATCGAGAAAATTAATAAAAGCATGAAGTCGATAATAGCGCTTCCTAATGTATCGATTGATGCATTACGTCGGAGTGGATACATAGTTGGTGGGAAAAATTATATTTCAGTTTAGGTATACGCAATTAACTTGAAGATGCGGGTTTTAAAATCTGGAAGTTATCAGTCAACCGAGTGGTGAGTTCTTTCGCTTTTTCTGGCAATGTGACATGAAAAAAGTGGCGCAGCGTTTCACGGAATGTTTTGGTATCCGGAAAATAGACATTGTTTCGTACCTGCTCATTCACATACTTCCATAATCGCTCAATCGGGTTGAGATTAGGGCTGTAAGGCGGCAGGTAGTGCAACTCAATATTCAAAACCTCGGCAAAAAATTGGACGACTCCGGAACGGTGATAACCCGCACCATCCAGAATAATGTGGATTTTTTGCGAAAGTGGATAGGTTTCCCGGATTGAGCCGAAAAAAAGGACGACATTTTTCGCGTTAATCGTCGGATATTCACGAACAATAGTCTCTTCAATCCGTTGTAAATTAAGGGCACCCATGATGTTGAGTCGAGTACGACTGCCTGTGGTTTCAACCACTTTGACGTGCTTCCGCCCGCTCTTCATCCAGCCATAACTTAATTTTGTGGACAGGGTCGGGTGAACCGCATCAATAAATAAAATAGGCGCATTCTGGCCACATTCTTCTTTCAGCGCGTTGTAGGTTTCAATAAACTGTTGCTGTTTATCCGCATCAAATTTATGCGGAGCACCCATTGGCTTCTTGTAGCTGAAACCTTGACGGTGAAGCCATTTCGTCATTCCTGCGACAGTGAAAGTCACCTGCCATCGTGCCCGAACATAGGCCACAATTTGTGCGGTAGTGTGCATCAAATTTGCCATCAGATACTCAACTAATTCTGTTGTTTGTTCGGCAGACAAACGGCTTTCAGAGCCCCCATTTTCAGGGGCGAGTTTTTCCTCAGAGAAGTAATCTTTCAGATGGCGGCTCACCGTACTTTCATGGATCCGCAAAGCCTGAGCAATCATCTGGGCAGTCCAGCCTTCTGAGGCCAAAAGCACGGCCTTGATGCGGTCACGTACTCGTCCATCGCGAGTCGTATCATGCATCAATTCGAGGGCGTCTTTTTGGGCATCTGTTAGATTAATTTTCATGGGCGCAATCATGATCTGATACAAATGAAAAATCAAGCATCTTCAATGACGACGGGTATATAGGTGGGGAGGTAAAGGTGATCGCATTGACATTGGTATATATCTAGCAACAAGTTTAAAAGATACTCGCGACTCCGTGATTTTTTATCGCGGGGAACTGGAGCAGCACCGCAATCCCAAAATAGTTAAACGTGTTCGGAAAGGATCTGCCTTGAGTGCCGTGACTGTAGAAGAGTTAATACGGGAGTGGTAGAAAACAACAATGCAAGGCTTAAAGGTTAACGCAGAATATGTATTGCGCTATTTTGAGTTATATGTTTTCCCCAAAATTGGCAAATTACCTCATGATGAAGTACCGCTTCATGTTTGGCTTTCTTTAATTGCAGATATTTCAAAGCAAGTGCCATCAATTGGTATCCGCATATTAACATACTCTAAGACTGCACATAGGTGGGCTGTTAGACGAGGAATGACCAATTTTACACCGCTATCAGATGTAGAAAGAAGTGATTTAGGCGGAAAAGGTGCGGATGATGATATTGATCCTGAAATAGGGGCGCGGGCATTAAGAGTGTATCCCAATAGGAGATATTTGATATTATAGTCAGCCTGTTTTTTTACATTTAGGGGATTTTTTCATGAATAAGAAATCAATAGCCCAATGGTTCATTTCTGATGAACTCTGGCAGAAAATTGAACCCTTACTCCCTCCACATAAAACCCATCACCCTTTGGGCTGCCATCGCCGCCGTGTCGATAATCGGGCCGCTATGAATGCTATCTTTTTTGTGTTACGAACCGGATGCCAGTGGAATGCCCTCAATGCCACAGGGATTTGTTCTTCAAGCAGTGCTCACCGCCGTTTTCAGGAATGGGTGGCGGGAGGCGTCTTTGAGCGACTCTGGCAAAATGGCTTACTCGCCAGTGAAAAAATAGGGGCTATCGACTGGGGCAAATTGGCACTGGATGGCTGTTTGACTAAAGCGCCCCTGGCCGGCTCAAAAAAACAGGCCGCAACCCAACAAACCGGGGAAAACAAGGCGTAAAGCGAAGTTTGCTCACGGATGGACAGGGCTTGCCATTAGCGATTGCCGTTGCGCCCGCTAATATTCATGATATCAGACTTGTTATAGCCACCCTGGACGGTTTACAGACAGGATGCCGGGGTTATGGAACCAAACTCCATCGGGATAAAGCTTATGAGGCGGAATGGCTGGAAAAAGAATTAAAAACCCGTGGATACGTCCCCTGCATACAATCAAGAAAAGAAGAACAAGATGCGCTGGCCGAACAAGAGGATTTTAAAGTGAACCGTTGGGTTGTTGAAAGGACACACAGTTGGCTTAATCGTTTTCGTCGGATTCTGGTCCGTTGGGAAAAACGGGTTGAAAATTATGAAGCCATGCTTCATTTGGCTTGTAGTTTAATTGTCTGGAATATAATCCTATTGGGATAGACTCTAAGTCAGTAGGTGCACCACTATTAGTTGTATACATCACTGCATTGACTCCGTGAGGATTGTTATTTCCTGTCCTTAAAACTATATTGGTGATAGCACATTGTCCAAAGAACCCTACATTGTACCCAGAGCCGCCGATGAGATTAATATTGATAGTGCTGGGTACTCCCATTGTCACTTCAGCAATTTTTATCCAAGCTGCCGTGGCATACGTTAAATCATAAATATATTGTTTTCCCTGCACTGAATTTCTTGCTAATTCCACCGTTCCCGATAAACCGATATTTTTTACAAACTCAGTTTTATCGGGAATGTCTTCACCATTTTGATTTTTCTCCAACCGAGAGTTAACATTTTGATTGGCGGTATTGGCTAGGTCGTAGGCTTTTTTAACAGCTTTATAGGTTGCAACGGTTATCTCGTTATCACTGTCTGTCTAATTATTTAGTGTCACAAATCCCGGTTCTACCTGAGTTGCGTATGGGTGATTGCGGCTTGCAGCGTGTTCTTCAATGGCTTCTTTGATTGAATCTTTGACATATTCCGGTGTTGTAACGATGCCTACTATGACAATCGCCGTAAAGAAGAACGAAAGCAGAAGGCTGTTAACAAGCTTTAGCATTTGGATTTGACCAGATACAGGACGGTCAGACTATGAAGATAGCTACGAAAGGCGGCCTAGTGATTAGGATTATAGGCAACAATCAGATAGTAAATAACACATTACTACCGCAGAGCAAATGATTCTGGGGTTGCAAGGAGTATGTTAGGAGTCAGCGCAGTAAGCTAGGAGTAGGACGGCAGTAATGAACCGTCCTACTTGATGTTATTATAAACAAATTTTGGGACTAATGGGCAGCAGTTTGCAGACTTCTATGCAAGCTTTCCATTCTTGACTATCTGGGGGGAAAAAATTACAAGCTATAGCATAAGACTGCATTGAAGCTAAAAGCGTAGTGCTTGCCAGCAGGCAAGAAAGAATATATTTCTTCATATTATTCTCCACATGTAACGTTATTATCGAAAAATTAATAAGCTTAATAATATTAGCTCCACCTAACAATAATCCAATAACGCTCAACAATTGGTCAACACCTGAAACTAAAGCCAATATTCCCTTACTCATTCCCTTGAGTGGTTAACCTCTGGTGACAAGGCACAGATAGCCAGAGCACCGAAATTATTCATTGCTTTTTACAGTCATTCCGCCTTATAAACTTTATCCAGATGGAGTTGGGTGTCATAACCACCCTGGTCGGTTTACAGACCAGGGTGGTTATGACAAATCTGATATCATGAATATTCTCGGGCGCAACGGCAATCGCTAATGGCAAGTCCTGTCCATCTGTGAGCAAACTTTGCTTTACGCCTTGTTTTCCCCGGTCTATTGGATTGCGGTCTGTTTGTTCGTAACACAAAAAAGATAGCATTCATCTCGTCTCGATTATCGACACGGCGACGATGGCAGCCCAAAGGATGATGGGTTTTATGAGGAGGGAGTAAGGATTCAATTTTCTGTCAGAATTCATCAGAAATGAACCATTGGGCTATTGATTTCTTATTCATGAAAAAATCCCCTAACTGTAGGAAAATAGGCTGACTATAATATCAAATACCTTCTATTGGGACAGGGCGAGATAAATATGATATGAGTGAAATACTTCATAAAAATAATATTAAAGCGGCTTGTCAAATTAAATCATCAGACAAAAATAGTATTGATTGGATTAATAGTAAAAGTGGGTATTCATTTGTAATAAAACCATTAAGTTCAGCGTCAACTGATGGTGTTACCATTTATTTTCACGAAAGGGATGTTTTTGATGCTTGTGAAGTTGTTTTGAAAAATAAAAATATATTTGGTATTGATAATAAAGAAATATTGGTTCAATCTTTTCTTAAAGGTGAGAGTATATAGTTGACACAGTAATTTGCGATGGACATATTTATATTTGTGTAATATGGAAGTATGTAAATAAATGGTTTATGGAGGAAAAAATATATGATAGAGATGTATTGATAGATGAAAATACTTATGAGGCGAATCTAAGTATGACATATATTATGAAAATAACTTAAACTCGTTGTAAGTACTGCGCTTGGTAAGCACTGAGCACACATGACATAATTTGCGTCATATAGCAGACTGAGAATTACTTAAAATCCAGCCTATTAAGTCATAAAAACCGTACTAATCGACCGTCAAGATAAACTGATACATGAACAGCTATTTTTCCCCACTACCAGTCTGATAATTTAACAAAACTTCCAGTATTGCTGATAATGGGTTATCCTTCCAGAAAATGCAGTAATGCAGAAGGCGCGCTTAATGGGGTTTGAAGCGTTGATCTATTCACGTTTCCACCTCCGTCGACGGAGGGAAGCAGCTACACTGTCACCTGATGTTTTTTGTCCGCATCAATGATGCTATTCGCAGTGACTCTGAATAGTATTTCCGACGTTATAACCCCAAAAATCCCGAACACGAGGCTGTCAGAAGCCTATTCCGGGCGGATCATTGCAACCCGTAAAGCACGTCTGATGCAGTTTCGTGAGAACTGGCAGAATATCTGCAATCCGCATTTTGAACGTGCACTGCGCCTGAAACGCATCGTGGAAGAAATCCAGAAAACGACAAAGGCACTGATCATAGCCGGCAGTCAGACTCGTGATGAAAAGCTACGGCAATGCAACACCTTCATGCACCGGAGAATGACAGCCGGACAGACTTGCTGCATAAACAGTCTCGGGAGATGCTGGCAACATTGTAGAGCCTGAAACAACCCGTTTAGACTTTCTATAAGGCAGACATCACGAAACTGTCTGTGAGGCCACAACGTGCCTGAATAGTCGCAGGGTGAAGTTACCAAGGGTATGCAGAGCAGCTTTGATAAGCTCAATGAAACGTTTGGCAAAAAACTATCGCAACGGCTGGAGATAACAGAAGCATCTTTTGATGCACTGGATAAAAGATTCAAAGCAGCTTGTGACAGACTGGAAAATGTTAACAGCCGACTGCAATATCGGTTTATTGCATGGCTTGCAGTGAGTGTGGTGGCGGTGGTTGGCACACTGTTTTTCCTGAAAAGATTTATTTTTATCCTGGTTTAGGAAAACATGAAAAACTATAAACTTAGTAGGAGACGTACTTGAAGATGGAACAAAAGTGGATTAATGAATACAATATTTGGTTTTATGCACTATTCGGAACGGCAGTAGGTGCAGGAACTCTGTTTCTCCCTATACAATTAGGACTATCCGGACCACTTGCTATGTTGGTTATGCTATTGATAGCATTCCCATTTACCTATTATCCCCACCTGGGTCTTGCACGTTATATCATTACCAGCAATTCCGATTCTCCCACACTACTCAGTGCAACCAAACAATATTATGGGATCAGGATAGCTCGTATCATCAACTTTTTTTATGCACTAACTTTCCTGCTTATTATTTTTGTTTATGCAATATCTATCACTAATTCCGTTAACATTTTGTTGCAGCAATTTTGGAAGATTCAGTTTCCACGCACATTAATAGCGTTTATGGTAGTTCTAGGGTTACACTTAATTTTCTTATTGGGTAAAAAAATTACACTGAAATTCATGGGAGTGTTAGTTCTTCCACTCATTCTTTACTTGCTGACATTATCTGTGACGCTTGTATCTCAATGGGATAGTGCAAACATTAAACATCTTATCAGCAATATTCATACTGACTGGGATTCAGTGAGAGCACTTTGGTTACTAATGCCAGTTATGGTATTCTCTTTCAGCCACACCCCAATCATGTCTACTTTTTCTAACCACTGTAAACGAGCCTATAAAACAGATGCGGAATATCACATTAAACAGATTGTGAAACCCACTTATGCGCTAATTTGCGTAGTCATTTTGTTTTTTGTATTTAGTTGTGTTTTAACGTTATCACCTCAGGAAATACAGGCAACCAAAGACAACAATATTACCATTCTCAGTGCAATCGCGCAGAAAGAAGGCTTGTATTGGATAGCAATAACGGCAACCCCTGTTGCTATTATTGCTATGACAAAATCATTCTTAGGAACTTACTTTGGGGCATTGGAAGGGGTCAGAGGATTAGTCGGAGCATTGGAGAGTAAGATTCTCCATCATAAAGAAAATAAAGTGCGTGATAAGTTGATCGGCATGGCTATCGTTTTTGTCCTTACTTTAATGATTACTATTTGGAATCCTAATACTCTGAACGTTATCGCAGGCATCACTGGACCTATGATTGCGCTTATTTTGTTTGTTTTACCATCTCTATCAACATACTTGGTTGAACCACTACGACCCTATCGTTCTTTTTCTAATTTGATGGTTCTATTAGTCGGTCTTGGTAGTTTTGGTATTGCTGTGTTTAGCCTTTTTAGCTGATAGCCATTTTCAATGGGGTTTCTGAAAATAATAGAATCCCCATGCTTTCATTATGACCACATCTGGGAACTGACATTCGGTCATCCCATCTTTATTTTTCATGTTTACAGGAAATACAATGGGAGTGTTTACATCAATAAAACTCTCAAGAAATTCGTTATGTGCCATAATATTTTTCTGTTGTTCCGGTAATAACACCCTCATTTGCGAGGCTGGTATTTAATTTAATGACTTATTTAGATAGTGCAATATACATAAGCGTGAATATTAATGGAAATAAAAATAATATAGCCAATATTGAACATGAAATTCTGTAGGTTGCTTTTTTGAATACACATGCCATAGCTGTAAAAATCAGTCCTACAGGAACAGAAATGCACCAAAAGAAACAAAATAAAAAAATATAATCACAAAAAATTGAACTTATGAATTTTACTGATTCCGCCATACATACTCCATTATGAAATACCATTGTAGATGTCATGAATATATCAGAGTCACTCACCACAGTCCATCATGGTAACGATTGATAAGATTAATCAGTAGTGTAAGATATTAAAGAATTGTAACTCAACGATAATAAGGAATAACAGTAGAAAAAATAATATATTTTTATTGTTGTACTTTACTCTTTTAAACGTGAAATTAGGTTAAATAATGAGGAAATTATGAAAAAGATAATAATGATTTTTACGTTACTATTTACTTCGATTAATGTTAATGCTCAAGTATTAAATGAGAATAATCCGGATAAGTACAAGAAATTCAGGCTGGATTATGTGGAGATGGTCGATCTGGCTAACCCAGAAAGGTTATCGTATAGAGTTTTTTATGAAGAGCCTTCTACCGGAGAAAACAGCAAGTGGTTTGATGCTATTAAGCAAGGTGATTTTGAAACCGTCAAAAAAATGGTTGAGAGTGGTCAGGATATTGAAGCCAAAGATACCGGTAGCTTAAATCAAACCGCACTGGGTTGGGCTGCCTTTATTGGTTATGAAGATATAGTGGATTATTTAATATCAAAGAAAGCTAATTTGTGGGCGACAGACACAAGAGATGTTCATCATACCTTAAAATCGGCAATTTTAGGTAAAAATACCAACATAGTGAAGAAAATACATAACCTAATGAAACATGAACTTGATTTAAATGATCAAACTATTGAGGATGACGGCGAAACACCGGTAATGATCGCAGCAAGCAATAATAGAATTGAGACAGTAAAATACCTGGTTGAGCAGGGTGCGAATCTGAATCTATTTACGATAACGGATGATAAAAGTATGTATTCTTATGATCAAAGCGCATTAACCTATGCCTGTGAGCGTAATTTAGAAGAAATGCAAAAATTACTCATTAAGCACGGGGCGTTAAATCACAAAACACATAATCCATCATGTAATTAATTTTGTAAGATATAATTAAATAATTATTAAAGTCGAATTCACTTGTAATCACTATAGATATATACGCAATTAACTTGAAGATGCGGGTTTTAAAATCTGGAAGTTATCAGTCAACCGAGTGGTGAGTTCTTTCGCTTTTTCTGGCAATGTGACATGAAAAAAGTGGCGCAGCGTTTCACGGAATGTTTTGGTATCCGGAAAATAGACATTGTTTCGTACCTGCTCATTCACATACTTCCATAATCGCTCAATCGGGTTGAGATTAGGGCTGTAAGGCGGCAGGTAGTGCAACTCAATATTCAAAACCTCGGCAAAAAATTGGACGACTCCGGAACGGTGATAACCCGCACCATCCAGAATAATGTGGATTTTTTGCGAAAGTGGATAGGTTTCCCGGATTGAGCCGAAAAAAAGGACGACATTTTTCGCGTTAATCGTCGGATATTCACGAACAATAGTCTCTTCAATCCGTTGTAAATTAAGGGCACCCATGATGTTGAGTCGAGTACGACTGCCTGTGGTTTCAACCACTTTGACGTGCTTCCGCCCGCTCTTCATCCAGCCATAACTTAATTTTGTGGACAGGGTCGGGTGAACCGCATCAATAAATAAAATAGGCGCATTCTGGCCACATTCTTCTTTCAGCGCGTTGTAGGTTTCAATAAACTGTTGCTGTTTATCCGCATCAAATTTATGCGGAGCACCCATTGGCTTCTTGTAGCTGAAACCTTGACGGTGAAGCCATTTCGTCATTCCTGCGACAGTGAAAGTCACCTGCCATCGTGCCCGAACATAGGCCACAATTTGTGCGGTAGTGTGCATCAAATTTGCCATCAGATACTCAACTAATTCTGTTGTTTGTTCGGCAGACAAACGGCTTTCAGAGCCCCCATTTTCAGGGGCGAGTTTTTCCTCAGAGAAGTAATCTTTCAGATGGCGGCTCACCGTACTTTCATGGATCCGCAAAGCCTGAGCAATCATCTGGGCAGTCCAGCCTTCTGAGGCCAAAAGCACGGCCTTGATGCGGTCACGTACTCGTCCATCGCGAGTCGTATCATGCATCAATTCGAGGGCGTCTTTTTGGGCATCTGTTAGATTAATTTTCATGGGCGCAATCATGATCTGATACAAATGAAAAATCAAGCATCTTCAATGACGACGGGTATAGTCATCTATGAAAACAGATGGCTATATCTGTTTGTAATAATATAAATATGTCACTACCAGCTATTTGGTTCAGCCACTGGCCAGTGATCGCAGTCTCTTTTCTCTTGCACATGGTGCGGGGCGGAAATGGATGCGTGGTGAGTGTAAAGCACGTTTAACCGGGCGTTACAATGCAGAACAGCTCTCTCGTACAGCATTTGGCAGTCGTGTGATTTGCCTGGATAAACAACTGATTTTTCAGGAAGCTCCAGAGGCTTATAAACCTATAGGCGGCGTGATGGATGCTATGCTGCAATCGGGGCTGGTGAAATTGATAGCGCGGCTTAAGCCGGTTCTGACATATAAAACGCGGGGTAACAAGGAATGATATTGTTGCAGATTTCCGCTGCTCAGGGGCCAGATGAATGTGCGCTGGCCGTCAGAAAGGCTTTGGAACGGTTGATCGATGAAGCCGACGAATTAGGTATTATGGTCAATATATTGGAGAAAGAGTCAGGGAGGCGTTCTCGTACATTACGTTCTGTGATGGTTGCTATTCAGGGCGAAAATGAACAGCAGTTTTTTGAGCGCTGGGACGGAACCATCAAATGGATTTGTGCAAGCCCGTGGCGAAAAGGAGACGGCCGTAAAAACTGGTTTATTGGTGTGGCGCAGTTTAAGCCTTTACAGCAAATAATGGAAAGTGAAATACGTTTTGAAACATTGAGAGCCTCAGGTCCTGGTGGGCAACATGTCAACAAAACAGAATCAGCAATTCGGGCAGTGCATATTGCTAGTGGAATTAGTGTCAAGGTACAGTCAGAGCGCAGCCAACATGCTAATCGGCGGCTTGCCTGTTTGTTATTGGAGCATCGGCTACAGCAGCAACAGGATATGCATCAGGCCCAACTTAAGGCTGAACGACGTTTGTTTCACAATCAAATAGAAAGGGGTAATCCTGTACGTACCTTTGCAGGTATGCAGTTTAGTCCGCAAATTTGATGATAAATAGAGCGACGAAGGGTGTCCGTCGCTCTAGACGCGATTATTGAGTACTTTGAGATAAGGTATCTTTTATTTGAGCCTTGCAGGTCTTGACGGACTTATCTAATGATTCGTCAAAATGTTTATGGCTCGGAAATACCTGTTTATTCTTTCTGACTTCTATGACTGTTTGTTTGACAGAGGAAATCAGTTCATCCTTGTTGCTATGGATTTCCTTAAGATCGAATCCCTTCTTGTTCAACTCATTAAAGGTTTTTTGAGCTATAGCATCTGGTGAAGCATTAGTTTTGAATGCTTCTACAGAGGCTTTTCCAAATAAATCACAATAGGTTTCCGCTGTTTTATCTGCATTCATATGTGCGGCATAAGAGAAGAATGGGACAAGGAAAAGTGGTAGTAAAAGACGTTTCATAGTTTCCTCTTATCGACTAGACCGGGGTAGTGGTGACAACATTAACAATAGTACATTATTCATGGCTTGCCCCGAATTCCGGTGGAAAACTGGGTGCCTTGGTTATGTGATTAATGGTGTAGCTGACCTGTGCACTGGCCTTTTTTACACAGGATGCGGAGTAACTGAATTGGGTCATGTTTACTATCTGTATTGATTCGGGCGAGGAATCTGACATTTTTATCTGTTATCTTGAGTGCATCAACTTCAAGATAATTCCCAGAGCCTGCCGTAAGTTTGTACACAATCAACTCTTTGACGCCATCACCGTTAATATCTGCAAATGTCACTCTTGGCTTATTGTTATCTTCGAACACCGAACCATCACGGGAAAAAACAGCTCCGGTTTCGAATTCCGTCAGATCCCGATCTTTGAAAACAGCGATAGAGTAGCTGCCGATTGATCTACTTTCCAGATCGCTAACGGATATGACGGCAAATCTCTTATCAGGTAAATTAATCAATGCTGCGTCTTTTGCGAGAGCCGGGGTTGATAGTGATAGAACGAGTAGAGCAGGGATAACAGCAATTTTTAGTATTTTACACAAATACATAAGCAATACTCCATTGGCTATTGTTTGTTTCAACGTGTGGGTGGTATTAAATTTATATCGTAGCATGGATTTCAAAAGCTGAGATGCTTACTGGCCGGATGAAGTTGTCAATTGGGTTAGGTTGATAGCCTATAAGTAAGAAAATGTGATTTCAGTGCGGATTATTAGTAAATTTTATTATTATTTTAATATTAAAAGTGTGGTTATTGACTATAAATAACAAGAAAATATTTCGTAATATGGTTTTTTTTGATATGGATGCTGAATTTTATTCTAATTGAGATATATCATTCTTGAGAAATATCCAACAATTCGTTACACATTGGTTATTTTTTGTTTGAAAGTATGAATGAAATTAATTGAAAGCCAAAAAATCAACGGGAGTGGAAACTCCCGCTTTATTAATCTCAACATATATCAAACTCTACGTGCTGTTTTTTTCAATTTTTTCTACAACCTTGTTGTATTCTTTCCAAACAACGGATACTGGTGAACTTAAACAACAGATAGAGATCGAACCGCCTGTTGCTGGGTGATACTCGTATTTTGATTTTCCTCTATAAACCCGTTTAGGCAAAATGTTGTCTGCGGGGTTTTTTCTTTTTCGCTCTAACATCAATTATAACCTCACTAGCAGATTATCTGATGGCCAGATAGTGGAACATTAACATCTTATTAACTTATCGTTGTTGTTTCTACTGTAAAAATAACAATTGAAAATTTTAATATGCCATGATGGTTTTTTCCAACTATCACAGTATTAAAATTTAATAATCTCATTTGAAGAAGAATATTACTATATGTTTTCGTAAATCTGAGAAATTTCAATATTAAATTTTGTAATTATTTTATTATTTTTAATAAATAGAGTTATTGCTACATAAGGTACATGACAGTATATGGAAGGGAGGCAAAGTGAGTGATACATTTGGTATTCTTGTAGTAAGGGAACTTCTGATTAAAGCACGTTTTTTATAAGTGTATTGTATTGAGATTGCTTTGTGGTGGTTGTATTCTGATTGCCAAATGGTTGTTTATTATGGGTGAAAATGTTAATTAAATTGTATTTTTGCAATATATCCGGAAACAAGATTACGTAGCATATATTACTGGTAAAATGCGCTTGAGAGGCTTGAAATGGGCAATAAATATCCAGTGAAACTTAGTGTAAATCTTAATAAATGCTAAAGTAAATGTAAAAAAATTATTAAAAGTTACCCATTGAAATAGATATTGTGTTACATTCTTTTCGTTTTACTGGTAGGTATCTCTGTATTTTTGTATACAGAATTGTGTTGCTTGTGACTGGTTAATTATAAAGGATATTGAGCACAATAAATTTTGCAGGATACTGATTTATGGTCAGCTAATGTTTGCTAATAGTAAGGGGAAAATATCTTGACGGATCTGATTAACTTCATTAACAACATGCTTTGGGACTACGTATTATTATATTTACTCCTTGGAGTTGGCCTTTACTTCACACTGCGCACTGGTCTTATACAGCTTCGTCATTTTGGCCACATGTTTTCAGTCTTGAAAAATAGTAATAAGTCAGATGATTCTGGCATTTCATCTTTTCAGGCTTTATGTACTAGCCTTGCAGCACGTGTTGGAACGGGTAATCTGGCGGGAGTTGCAATTGCGATTACGGCTGGTGGGCCTGGCGCTATTTTTTGGATGTGGGTAGTCGCCTTTATTGGTATGGCAACTTCTTTTGTGGAAAGCACACTTGCCCAGTTGTACAAGACGAAGGACGATCAAGGGAATTATCGTGGCGGCCCTGCCTACTATATGGAGAAAGGGTTGAAGAAGCGATGGATGGGGGTATTGTTTTCAGTCTTCCTTATTATCGCGTTTGGTCTTGTATTTAATTCTGTTCAGGCAAACTCAATTGCGGAAGCAGCTGCTTTTGCCTTTCATGTCAAACCTATTTATGTCGGTATTGTATTAGTCATTATCAGTGGCGCGATTATTTTCGGCGGGTTGCGTTCGATTGCACGGGTTGCGGAATTAATTGTACCATTTATGGCTGGTGCTTATTTGTTACTGGCGTTTTGGGTTATTGGTCACAATATTGAGCGTATTCCAGAAGTATTTGCATTAATTATCAAAAGTGCCTTTGGTCTTCAGGAAGCGATTGCGGGAACATTGGGTTATGGCATTTCTCAGGCGATGATTCAGGGTGTTCAAAGGGGGCTATTCTCGAATGAAGCGGGGATGGGTTCTGCACCAAACGCGGCGGCTTCCGCATCTCCATATCCGCCACATCCAGCCTCTCAGGGCTATGTGCAGATGCTGGGGGTATTTATGGATACGATTGTTATCTGTAGTGCAACCGCTGTCATTATCCTGTCTTCTGGTATTCTCAATGAAAATGTGACTGCTATCAGTGGAATTGAATTGACTCAGCGGGCATTATCATCGGCTGTTGGGCATTGGGGAACGACATTCATTGCCATTGCAATTTTCTGTTTTGCTTTTACATCGATTATTGCCAACTATGCTTATGCTGAAAGTAACATGATATTCCTGGAGCGTAACCACACCGCAGGTTTGTTTATCCTACGCTTGGCTACGTTAGGCATGGTGATGTTTGGTTCGTTGGCAGAAGTGCCATTAGTCTGGAATATGGCGAACTTATCGATGGCATGTATGGCGATTGTTAACTTGATTGCTATTCTTTTGCTATCAGGTATTGCGATAAAGCTGGCTAAGGACTACAACCAGCAGAGAAAAGCAGGGCAGTTGCCGACATTCGATATCAATATGTATCCAGAACTTCAGAAGGAAGTTGAAGAAGGCATCTGGGATAATAAGCTATCTCAGGACAGCCAAAAGTGTAGTCATTGATACTGAGTTTTATGCTTAATAAATTGCATGTTGCAGCGCGGTGGTAAATGAGCGAAGCGAATCCCCAGGAATATAGCTAGCTATATTTCTGGGGTGAGTGAAAGCCACAAATAAAGCAACAATTTGAAAGGTGAGTGTATACATTCATTATGAGTAACATATAGTCATGATGATTCTATTTTTCCTCCATAATCACTCATCAAAAATGATAAGAAGATTAAGATTAGGTGCATGTATTACGTTGTTGATTGGTTGTAGTCATCAGCCTCAACGGGAAGTCAGAAATGATTATATCGTTGATCACTCGTATTCTTATTCGACTAAGCAAGGTATCGATTCAGCCCGATTTCTTGTTTTGCATTATACGGCATTGAATGATCAAAATTCTTTACAGATATTGACCGGAGGTAATGTCAGTGCCCATTATCTCATCCCATCGCGGCCAGAATATGAGAATAAAGAACCCGTTATTTTTCAGTTGGTTTCTGAAAATGAAAAGGCCTGGCATGCAGGGACGAGTGGCTGGAGGGGATATAAGAGTTTAAATAGTAATTCTATTGGGATTGAAATCGTTAATTGTGGTTTTAAGCAGCACTTTATCAAAAAAGAATGGTGCTTATACCACCCATCACAAATTGATGCATTAATCCGATTGGTAAAAGATATTATTCAGAGGTATCAAATTGAGGCTGTGAATGTTGTTGGCCATAGTGATATCGCGCCACTCAGGAAAAAAGACCCTGGTCCTGTTTTTCCGTGGCAAGCACTTTATCAACAAGGTATTGGTGCTTGGCCGGATCTCATAACGGTTAATAAATATCTGGCCAACAGGGTGCCGAGTATGCCTGTTCCCGTCATTGGTATACAGAAAGCGTTGGCTCTTTATGGCTACTCCATACCTCAGACAGGTCATTTGGATGAAGATACTCATAAAATCATTCAGGCGTTTCAGATGCACTTCCGTCCATCAGATATCAGTGGTGTTCCTGATGCGGAAACGGAAGCGATTGTTTTGGCATTAGTCGAAAAATATAAATGATGATTAATATAGCACGATAGTGCTGTGCTATTCAGAACACTGGAATAGGTATCATGACGTGAGGGAAGGAAACTGCGGCCTTAACGAATGGCCGCTGATGGTGCTAGAGTTCATAACTGGCAATTATAAGTCAAATGCAATGGAAGCTTAACCTCAAGTTCTATATCTGTACTTTGACGAAAATCGTAAGGTGTAATGCCATATTCTTTACGGAACATATAGGTGAAATGAGATTGAGAGCCGAAGCCGAAATCTAAGGCAATATCAAAAATAGACAAGGAGCTGTTTCTCAGCAGGTGAACAGCGCCGGCCAACCGCCGTTGGCGTATGTACTTCCCAAGCGAAATTTCCGTGACTTCCTTGAATATTTTCTGCATGTGCCAAAGCGAATAGCCAGAATAAGCAGCAAGCTCTTCAAGATGGATAACTCGTCCAAGGTGGTTTTCGATCCATTTACTCAGTGCGCATACAAGTGCTAAGTGGTTATCTTGTGGCATTACAATTTTAAATTGATTGAAGGTTTAAGGAGTATACACAACTTCCTTTCAAGATGACAAAACCCATCAGCATAGGTATTTTCAGTAATCAAACGTGAAATTTAATTTTTCCACATAAAAACTCTCTATAATATTTTATTATAAAGCTAACTACAATGAAATTATTGTAAGGTGACTCAATTGAACATAAAAAAAACTTTTTTAGTGCTATGTTTAATAACAGTGTGTCTGTTTTTATATTTATTAGCATTGGATATCCATTGTGATCAAGGTAATGAAGGGTTTGAGTTGGGGATCTGTTCAATTACTCGATACCTGCCTTTTTGATATTCACCTCAATCATCCTCTTGCAACTATCTGTGCTAACATACGTTTGCAGTATTCATTCTTGGGAAATGATGTTTTAATATTCATCTGATTCTAATTAGCGGACTAAGAGCTTATCCCAGCAGGCGTTAATTGTTGACGGCAGTTCGAACACGGACTGTGTGTAGAAACCGGAGTATAAACGTAGTTTCTTAAGGGGTAGCACGTGAAGATGATTCGCGGAGCTTCCCCTTTGGGTTGTACTAAAACGCGTTTAAAAACTATTGCTTTCGTATGAACACAGTCTAGGTTCAAAGTGATAAATAAGATAGCTTAATGGGGTTAGTTTAAATGTTGCGCTAAAATCAGAGCTTAACCCAATAGCTACAATTGTTAAGGTAGTTTGAGCACGACAAATCGCGCAGAAATTAGGGGAAATGAGAGAATTTCTCGCCCTGTTCAGGTTCAAAACGACAAATAAAATAGCTTAATGAGACGGGTTCTAAGCATTATAATTAAGAGGACTAGATGGTAGAACAAGCAGAACAATCTACGCTTAAGCGTGGTTTAAAGAACAGGCATATTCAGCTTATTGCCCTCGGTGGTGCAGTAGGAACGGGATTGTTTTTGGGGATTGCTCAAACCATAAAAATGGCTGGGCCTTCGGTACTTCTCGGATATGCCATTGGTGGTTTTATTGCATTTCTAATTATGCGCCAACTGGGTGAAATGGTTGTCGAAGAGCCTGTCGCTGGCTCGTTTAGCCATTTTGCTTATAAATACTGGGGTAATTTTGCCGGTTTTCTGTCTGGCTGGAATTACTGGGCAATGTTCATTCTTGTCGGAATGGCAGAATTGACGGCAGTCGGCATGTATATTCATTATTGGTGGCCGGAAATCCCAACATGGATTTCCGCTGCAATATTCTTTGTGCTGATTAATGCCATTAACCTGATTAATGTCCGGTTATATGGTGAAACGGAATTCTGGTTTTCTATCATCAAAGTTACTGCCATTATTGGCATGATTATCTTTGGGGCTTATTTGCTCATCAGCGGCACTGGCGGGCCACAGGCTAGTGTAACCAATTTATGGCAGTATGGCGGGTTTATGCCAAACGGGGTTTCCGGTCTGATTATGGCGATGGCTGTGATCATGTTTTCATTTGGTGGGCTGGAAATGGTCGGGATTACTGCGGCAGAAGCTGAAGATCCTGAAAAAAATATTCCAAAGGCAACTAATCAGGTCGTTTATCGAATCCTGCTGTTTTATATTGGTTCATTGTCTATTCTGCTTTCGCTTTACCCATGGATGAATGTGGTCGAAGGCGGCAGCCCATTTGTTTTGATTTTCGATCACTTGGATAACTTTTGGGTGTCTAATATCCTGAATGTGGTTGTATTAACGGCGGCATTATCTGTTTATAACAGTGGCGTGTACTGTAACAGCCGGATGCTGTATGGTTTGGCAAAACAGGGTAATGCTCCTCGCATCCTGACAAAAGTTAATCAGCGCAGTGTACCTGTTTTATCAATAGGATTGTCAGCATTGGCAACATCTATAGGGGTGCTGGTTAACTATATTATGCCCGGAAAAGCATTTGAACTGTTGATGGCGTTGGTAGTGACAACGTTGGTCATTAACTGGATCATGATCTGTCTGGCACATCTGAAATTCCGAACTGCAAAAAATGCAGAAGGAATTAAGACGAAGTTTCAGGCATTTTGGTATCCATTCGGTAACTATTTGTGCTTAATATTCCTTGCATTCATTCTCGTCATTATTCTGATGACACCGGAAATACGTATCTCAGTTATCCTGATGCCGTTCTGGATTGGCATGTTATGGGGAGGCTACTTGTTTTCCAAGGCTAAAAAGGCAAAGGTGCGAGTTATCTAACGGTAAATTTGTTCAGTATTCTTCCAGCCGGATCTATTTCCGGCTGGTCTTATGATTAGTTTTATTAAACTTCCTATAGCCAGTATCATATTCAGCAGGGAAATGATACAGGAAGTAGAATTTGCGTAACATAATGTGTACCACTCAGTCTAACTTCTCCGTTCAGTTATCTTGTATCACCATTGCCAGCGTAGCCAGCCAAAAAGCATATTCCTGCTATTGTAGGTCCCGGAAATATAAGTTGACTAAAATGACAGCCTGTTATATTCGATAAAAAATCGGTAATGGCAAGAGGAGGGGGATATAATAATTATTATTTGCTGTGACATTTAATGTCAATCCCAATCCCATTCTGATTCTGATTCTGAAACTATCCAAAGTGCCTGATATCCACACGCTGTAAGCTTTATGAAATAAAATATTGCTCTAATAGAATAGTGGATGAATATGGCTCCATATTAGGATTGAATAATATTTAATAAAGGATAAATAAAATATAACTTAGTTATGTTTAAAATAATTATATTGTATATACCAGCCTTGAAATGAAGTTAGTCATAATTTTTATTGTTATCTGAAATATTTTTTGGAAATTATAAATCTCTGGTGTGCTTCATAATAGGTGTGAAAAACAGCATAAAGTATTAGATTATTTAAATTGGTTTCCTGGGGTTAAAATTTTATTTTTACATAAATTCATATTGTTGTGTTATTTATGGACTTTTTAGTAATTTAAAAACAGGAACAGTTGTTAAGGGTTTTAAATGTGTGCGTTGGGTTCAGCCCCTGAAAAAAATGGCTTGCGATTATATAAAGAGTATGTGATAAAACACATGGGTAAACGAAGTATTGGTTCTGTTAATGAATAACAGCGACGAATATGGGTTTGTTTATTTTTATGTCAATCGGCGAATAAAGCGATTCAAAGGAAATTTTTGAAATGGCAAAAATCACTGGTATTGTGAAGTGGTTCAACGAGTCTAAAGGTTTTGGTTTTATTACTCCAGCTGATGGTAGCAAAGATGTATTTGTACATTTTTCTGCAATTATGAACGATGGGTTTAAAACATTGTCTGAAGGCCAACAAGTTGAGTTCGAAATTCAGAATGGTCCTAAAGGTCCTGCGGCTGCAAACGTCACAGCTTTATAGTAACAAACTTATTTTGGCTGGTATTTGATTACTGACCAAATATATTTATCATTAGTTTGGCTTCTTGACGATAACTGATTGCAAAAATCACTCTATTGCGTTACTAATAGAGTGATTTTTTATTTTGACTCGGGGCGTTCTTGATTGAGCTGAGAAGTACCCGTATTACCTGATCTGGATAATGCCAGCGTAGGGAAGTCATGGTATCTCCTATTCTGATACTGGCTTTTCTTTGGCTGGTGCTAGGAGTCACCATCATGAGAATTAATTCATTGACCATCGCAGGAACCGATCCTAGCGGTGGTGCCGGCATTCAGGCTGATTTAAAAACTTTCTCCGCACTTGGAGCCTATGGCACAACAGTAATAACCGCTCTGGTTGCTCAAAATACAATGGGAGTCCAATCAGTTTATGACATTGATCCCCGCTTTGTCGCTGAGCAGCTTGAATCGGTGCTTTCTGATGTCAGAATGGATAGCATCAAGATAGGTATGTTATCCAATGTTGCTAATGTCAATGTAGTTGCAGAAGCTCTGAATCGTTACCCTGTTCCCCATATCGTGTTGGATACGGTTATGGTGGCTAAGAGTGGTGATCCCTTATTATCCCCAGAAGCAATAACTACGATGGTAGAGCAACTCTTGCCAAACGTCTCACTAATTACGCCAAATTTGCCAGAAGCGGCGGCCATACTGAAATGTAACATTGCCGAAACGGAAGGTGAAATGTTGCAGCAGGGGCGTGAACTGTTTTCAATGGGATGTCAGGCGGTTTTACTGAAGGGGGGACATCTGGTTAATGAAGAAAGTCCAGATTGGCTGTTTACTGTTGAAGGAGAGTGGCGTTTTACTGCTCCCAGAATCAATACGCGACATACTCATGGCACAGGTTGTACGCTCTCCGCAGCGCTTGCAGCATTACGTCCCCGTTATCCTGATTGGAAAAACACACTGCCAGCGGCGAAAACTTATTTGCAGAATGCACTGGCGCAGGCGGATACACTGGATGTTGGAAAGGGAATAGGGCCAGTGCACCATTTTCATCAATGGTGGTAGTAGTGGCATCATAGCCATATGGTGATTAAATAATGGGAATAACTATATCCCCATCATGAAAAATGGCGAGTTGAAGAAGTGCGGTTAGGCAATGGTTACTGTCTTGTTGAGGTAAACATCCTGAACCGAGTGGATTAATTCTACTCCTTCTTTCATTGATTTTTTGAACGCCTTACGGCCAAGAATCAGCCCCATACCACCGCTCGTTTGTTGATGAAGGCAGTGCGGACAGAGTCGCTCAGGATGCACCGCCAGAGTTGATCAATCCCGCACGTCCCATATAACAGTTAGCAAGCTGATAACGAACCAGTTAGAACAGTACTTATTAAAACTTAACTATCTTGCAGGGTAGTTAAGTTAAATAATCATCATTTGGTTTGGCATGATGAAAATTAAACATAAGTATTGTTCTTCAATCTAATAATTTGAAAAGAGTTTTCCTAAAATTTCCTTCACTAAACTGAAGGATTATTAATGATATTTATCATAAGATGATTTTTTTATTTATAATAAATAGAGTTATTAATTATTTGTTAGGGTATTTGTAATGAAGAAACAGAAAGTATTAATTAAAACAACATATTTTTATTATGGGATTAATTTTAACTATTTGAATTTATTGAATTTTATTTATTTCCGAATAAAAAGAAAAGGCCAGCTCAAGGGAGATTGAGCCAGCCAAGGAGGTGGTTCCTAGTCTTACAGTAAAACTTTTTTAGTTCTTCATTTTTCAAGCTCGATAATACGAGAAATAAAATAGCATTGATGTGATCTATTTCTAAAAAAACAGAACAATTTCTTTAAAAATTTATTTTCGGTTATTTTTCTTGTATTTCCTTTGGTTGTGGTGTTCTGGTATTGGTTCCCTTTAAATTTCGGATAAGCAGCGTATAGTTCAAAATAATTTCTTCAGGAATGGGCAGATAGACGATATGACCATCTCCGGGTGCTACTTCAATTGCCTGGCCTTTTTTATTTGCCATAGATTCCAGCGTAAAGTTGATATTACCTGATGGTGTCATCAGTTCCAGTTGATCTCCGACCAGAAATTTATTTTTTACGGTAACTTCAGCCAGACCATTTACACGATTGCCAGTGAATTCGCCGACAAATTGCTGGGTATCTGACATTGAATAGCCGTATTCATAAGTCTGGTACGCGTCATGAGTATGGCGCCGCAGGAACCCTTCTGTGTAACCACGGTGTGCCAGACCTTCCAGTGTGGTCATCAGAGTGGAGTCAAAAGGCTTGCCAGCAGCGGCATCATCAATAGCACGGCGATACATTTGTGCAGTACGGGCACAATAATAGAAGGATTTAGTGCGTCCTTCGATTTTCAGTGAATGAACCCCTATACTGGCCAATTTTTCGACATGCTCAATCGCACGAAGATCTTTCGAATTCATGATATAAGTGCCATGCTCATCTTCAAAAGCACTCATATATTCGCCTGGGCGTTTAGCTTCTTCAATCATGAAAACTTTGTCTGTCGGCGTTCCCTGCCCAAGTGTCGGCTCCATTTTTTTGACCGGAATAGGATCATGCATATGAACGATATTACCGACATTATCTTCCTTGCCTTCCTGCACATTGTATTCCCAGCGGCAGGCATTGGTGCATGTACCCTGATTTGGATCACGTTTGTTGATATAGCCTGATAACAGACAGCGACCAGAATAAGCCATACAAAGTGCACCATGAACAAAAACTTCAAGCTCCATATCAGGAACTTGCTGACGAATTTCAGTAATTTCTTCCAGCGAAAGCTCACGGGAGAGAATAACGCGTGTCAGTCCCATCTGTTTCCAGAACTTAACCGTGGCCCAGTTAACGGCATTGGCCTGAACTGAAAGATGGATATCTATCTCAGGAAATGCTTCACGTACCATCATAATTAAGCCAGGATCGGACATAATCAACGCATCAGGCTCCATTTCAACGACAGGTTTCAAATCGCGGATGAACGTTTTCAGCTTTGCATTGTGGGGAGCAATATTGACGACCACATAAAAACGTTTGCCTAACTCGTGCGCTTCCTTAATCCCCTGAGCCAGAGTTTCATGATTAAATTCGTTATTGCGGACACGCAGACTATAACGGGGCTGCCCGGCATAGATAGCATCTGCACCATAAGCAAACGCATAGCGCATGTTTTTCAAGGAGCCGGCAGGAGACAGTAATTCTGGAGTAAACATCATTAATAACGTTCTCGATCTGAGTTCAAATCAGGCCTTGTCATTAAAAGCAAGGCTACGGGAACAAGAATTTTAACGTTTAATCTATCTATGGCACAAATTTATTGTGGGAATAGATTTGTGCTTACAGTCGATGGAAAAGGAAAAAACTTGGCTTTTGTGATTATCGCCGGAAGGGTTATGAAAAGTCACTTCGGTTTGGAAATAATTAACAGTGGTATTTTGGGTATCTTTTCGGGAGCCGACAGATGAGGTTGACTATCACGGTTCCAGTTGGATGAATTTTCATTGGAGTCATATCAAAGAGTGGGTATTACGCTTGTGATAGTGTGTTAAAGCGGCATCACGCTTTCAATATAGTGAGTGTGATGATGAACATTTATACCAAACGGCATATCTCCGCTTCCCAACGATAGCCTAACCCATAGATGGAACGAATGAAGGACTTATCCTCATCTAATTGTTCCAGTTTTCTGCGTAAGTTCTTGATATGGCTGTCGATAGTACGATCATTAACAATGCGGTGATCATCATAGAGGTTATTTAACAATTGATCGCGGGAGAATACTCGCCCCGGCTGGCTGGACATGATCTTCAGTAAGCGAAATTCAACAGGCGTCAGCTCAAGAACGCGATCAAGATAGCGTGCTTGAAAATGATTTTCATCAATTGTCAGGGAGCCATGTTCGCTGATGATATCTTGTGGACGATAGCAACGGCGCAAAATGGTTTTCACTCTGGCAACCATTTCCCTTGGGCTATAAGGCTTGCAGATATAATCATCGGCACCGATTTCCAACCCTAGTAGCCGGTCAATTTCTTCTGTTCTGGCGGTCATCATCACAATGGGAACATCAGAAAACCGGCGAATTTCGCGACAAATCGATATCCCATCAAGGCCGGGTAGCATGATATCAAGCAGGATAATATCAGGTTGGCGTTTCTGAACATGGGCAATAACTTCATCACCACGTATCAGCCATTGTGTCTGATAATCTGCGGCTTGCAGATAATCAATGAGCAGTTGCCCTAATTTTGGCTCGTCTTCAACGATTAAAATGGTGTATTGTATAGAATGTGTACTCATTGTGCTTTATATTCAGGCAGTTCAACCAGCGGTAATTCTACGTGAATTTTAAGACCGCCTAAAGGTGATCTTTCAGCATAAATAATGCCATCGTGTGCTTCGACGATATTGTAACAGATAGCCAGCCCCAAACCTGAACCACCACTGGCGCGATTACGGGAAGACTCACAGCGGTAAAAACGTTTAAAAATCTGTTGGCACTGTTCGACAGTCAGTCCGGGTGCGCTATCCTGCCAATCCAGGATCCACTTTTGGGGAGTGAGATGTGTCCGAATGATGATGTTTCCGGGAGCAGCGGTATAGCGCAGGCTATTTTCCAGCAAGTTTTGGAATAACTGTGTTAGCCGACCTGGGTCTGCGAACAAAATTGCGTTTTCCGTCAAGTTCAGTTCCAGTGTGATCTGCTTGTCAGCAAAACGTCCACGATAAGAGGCTAAGGTGATTTGCAGCAGATCGTTGGCATTGGTCAGTTCCTGTCGGTAGGCTAACGAACCACGATCACAAAGGGATAATAAGTGCAAATCATCCACCAGCTTTGTCAGTGTGGTGATTTCCGTCAGTAATGAGTGGA